>NZ_NIZW01000026.1 GCF_002727185.1 Rhodopirellula bahusiensis | reverse complement strand
CCGCCTTGCCTGACATATCCCACTCCGTGAAGATGCGAAAGACAAGCAGTTTCCATCGCCGGCAAGCTTCACGCCAGATCAAATCGTTCCGGAGGCACTAGGGATCCACTCAAGTCCGAATCCACACACCACTCATCGCATCGGCGCTGCAACTTGCTCCGGATACAACTTGCTCCGCCTGATCGTGCGATGGTTGCCAATGCGATCCTTGCGAGCCTGGATGGGCTTCGTGACGACGAACCGTCCAAGGTTCGCGATGCTTGGTCCGATGAAATCCGCAGCCGGATCGACGACATCCACAGTGGATGAGTGAAGACGATTCCGTCATCTGAAGCATGGAAACGAATCGGCGGGAAACCCCAGGACCGCCCCTGAGGCACCTGACCGACCACCAAGAGTCCAGCTGCCGGTCGAGATCGCATCGTTCGAAGAGCTGGAATCGTTGATGCCGAGATCGCTTCGCAAGAAGACGAACGAGCCCGATCAACGGTCCACGAGCTACTCGACGAACCACTTGACTTGCAATACGAAGAAGCAGTGTCTGACCGACAGGTTGGGGCCGACGTGTCCATCGACACCGCGACCTCGGAGCACTTCACCTGCCAAGTGATCCGCGACGGCAACAAGATCGTCTACGCATCACTTCCCGCAACAAGTGCCTTCCTCAAGAGCCAAGAATGGACGCGAGCGGAACCGTTCGCGATCTGATTGGATTATTCGGCACGACTTAGAAACGACCGCCACGGAGCAATCCGTCGCGGGCGATTCTGCATTAAAAAAGTTTGGTAAGGCTAGCGGGCAGACTCTCGAGAATCTACTGATTCGCCAACTAATCGCTTTCGCCGCCGTAGTCAGCAACCGACGGCCGACATCAAGGCCGGCACCTAAAACCGAATCTTCCACCATCCCATGATCACGACTGGACGTGATCCAGTCACAGAACGGGATATCCGACCGGTATGTGCCATTCATAGCAGGAGAAACAGGCGGAACGGGACGCGGTGCGGCGATTGACCGCCGAATGAAAGCACTACGCTGCTCGCCATCGCAGTATCGGTGGTCTATCATTTATTGATAGACTTCCGGCCTCAGAGGAAAAACGACGTGTCCCACTACCAGCGTGCTATCGAGATTCAACAGCGACTTGAAGCTGTGCTTGAATTGGTTGCTGCTGAACAGTACTCCACGCCACAAATTGCCTGTGAAATAGATGTGTCGACGGCAACCGTTTCTCGTTGTATTGACGCTCTGAGAAAACAAGGCCACAGCATCGAATCCGTCAAGATCGACGGACAATGGTGTTATCGGCTGCACGGAAGTAGCCAAAAGGGTTCGTCCAAGCTCGCAAAGGCAGGGAAGTCATGAATGCAGAACTACTCAAACGGATCATGCAAGCCATAGCCAATGGTTCACAAGACGATCTCGAACTACTTGCGGCGCGAGTCATTGATCGCGAACGCCAGAGCGGACATAGTCGGCTGGCGAATCAGCTCGAAGGAATCATGAGCAAGTCCCGACCGCCGGTCGATCGCCCGGGAACTGGCGGTAGTTCTGATCGAAATCTTTCCCAACTACCAGTTAGTCGCCGGCACCAAGAGTTGCTAGCGACGTTGGTGCCGCGGGAAGAACTTGAGCACCACATGGTGCTGCCGCCGGATATCGAGAAACGCTTCGCTCGTATCGAACAAGAGTATGCCGCCCGCGAACGCCTCGGAGCTTACGGTCTGAGAAACAGAAAGACGATCCTGCTCTACGGTCCACCTGGATGCGGAAAATCGCTCGGTGCAAAACGTTTAGCTTGGAACACAGGCCTTCCACTGCTGAAGGTCCGTTTCGATGCGCTCCTGTCATCCTATTTCGGCGAGTCCGCCAGCAATCTGCGTGCTGTGTTCGACTCAGCCAAAGAGCAACCTTGCGTCTTGCTTCTCGACGAGTGTGATTTCATCGCGAAGTCGAGGGCAAACACGCACGATATCGGCGAGGCTTCGCGTATCGTCAATTCACTGCTGCAATTGATGGAAGAATACGACGCCCCAGGTTTACTGGTAGCTACAACCAACCTTGAGAACTCCTTGGATGACGCATTGTTTCGTCGTTTTGACGATGTATTTCAGATTCCGCTTCCAGGTGAAGACGAGATCAATGAACTGCTTCGCAGTACGCTGTCAGCAGTCAAGTGTGATGATAAACTTGCTTGGAAGAAAGCGATTAAGGCACTTGTCGGATCGTCAGCTGCTATGGTCGTGAAATCAGCAAGAGATGCGGCCAAAGCAGCCGTTCTGGGCGGCAAGAAGATTGTTGACACCCAATTCCTGATCGCTTCTATCGACGAGAACAAACGAGTCAACGAACAGCGTTAACAGGTTCACGGATGCCGCCACCACCATCGGAAAAGCCATTTGATCATTTGCCGTTGGTGCTGACTGGATCGGGCGACTCTCGCCCGCGAAAGCAGGTGGTGATTGATCCGAATCCGATAACCGAGGGCAACAAGGCAAACCGAAGCGGGCACGCTTCGAGCCTGCGAACATCGACACTGGCTGTCGCTGAGCGTTGGAGGGAGAGTCAAGCCGAGCGGCTCGCGACGGGATTGCCATCGCTTGAACCCGGCATCCCACTCTTGCTGCGGATTGACACAGCGGTCGACCTCGACGTACTTCGGCGCCAGTTCAGTTTTGAAATTGTCTCTGAACACGATGACGGCTTCGTCATTGTCGTTTCCAAAGACTTGGATCTGAAGTTGATCCAACAGAAACTCGATGATTTCGAGCGCGAGGTTTTTGGATCGGGAAGCATCGCCCAGATTCACGAACTCGTCGACGATGAGTCACAAGAAGAGCGCCTACAGCGCATCTTGACCGATCAGTTGCTAAGAGAGTGGCCCACGATCGCGGATGACGCCGAGTACGTCGTTGACGTCAGTATCGCCTGCACCGGTGATTGGCAGATTCGCAATCGACCTAAACGAAATCCACGATGGAAGCCGGAGACGTGGGCAAGAAAGGAAAACGAGTGGTCAAACGATCGACTGGCCGCGTATGAGCGATGGGACGAACTCAAGGACAAGCGGCTAGACGATGTCGACACGATGCTTGCTCCGTACAACGTTCAAGTTCTCAACAATTGGGACAATTCCGATACGAAGTCCGTTCAGTTGCCCGACAGCTTCACGCTTAGAATCCGAACGAGCGGAAAGGGACTCCGCGACTTCGTCCTCAACTACGCGTACGTTTGGGAAGTTACCGAGCCGGATGAGATTGAGACACCGCAGCAAGTCGCACGCGACCTTGCCGACCTGTCGGCTGGTCTGACGGTTCAAGTTCCACCGACCGATGCCCCCGTTGTTTGCGTGATCGACAGCGGCATTCAAGAATCTCATTTGTATCTTGAGCCCGCCATTCGAGATGCCGAATCGAGGTGCTTTCTCGACGGTGCGTCCCCAACGGATGTGACGGACTACGTCAAACCGAGTGGACATGGCACACGCGTCGCCGGCGTCGTTCTGTATGGTGAGAACGTTCCAAAATCCGGCGTGGTCGAATTAGATTGTTGGATTCAAAACGCTCGCGTTCTTGATGCACACTGCAAGATGCCGCTCACGATGCTACCGGCCGCCGTGATCCGCGATGCTATTTCGCATTTCAATCGCGGCAACACTCCAACGCGAATCTTCAATCACTCCATCAACTCTACCGTCGCCTCTCGAACACGGCACATGTCGTCTTGGGCAGCAGAGATTGATCAACTTTGCCACGATCGTGACATCTTGGTCCTGCAAAGCGTAGGCAACATTCGTCATTCCAATCCCGTACCCAACCCTGGTGTCGCCGAGCAATTGGCAGCGGAAAAGACTTACCCTGACTATCTTTCCGAACCCGCAGCAAGGATTGCAAACCCGGCACAGAGCCTGCAGGCGTTGACGGTCGGATCGGTTGCCTACGATACCGTCAGCGCTGGCGGATGGCAAAGTCTTGCCCAGCAAGACGGCGAACCCTCCGCATTCAGTCGTAGTGGTCATGGAATCTGGGACACCATCAAGCCAGAAGTCGTTGAATACGGTGGCGACTATATGATCGACGGCTCAACACCGCCAAGCGTGACCTATCCCGCTGCATGCGCGTCAGCGTATCCAATTCTGATCGGGTCAACGCTACACGGCCAACCTGCTGTTACCCAAGACGATGTGGGCACGTCCTATTCCGCGCCAAAGGTCGCCCGTATTGCGGCTCGTTTGGCCACTGTGATGCAAACCAATTCGTGCTTGCTCTATCGTGCCCTCATCATCCAATCGGCACAGTGGCCGGCGTGGGCCGAACCGCTCCCGATGAATGAGCAGATCAACGTGCTACGTCGCCTGGGTTACGGAATTCCGGACATGTCCCGAGCAACCGAAAACACCGAACATCGTGCAACGTTCACGACATCGAACGACCAGGTTCTTGGCACGAAGCAATGCCACGTCTTCCAAATCCCCATTCCACCAGAGCTGCGAACACCCGGTGGCGAGTATGACATCCGAATTGACGTGACGCTTTCGTACTCCGCCACTCCACGCCGAACACGTCGATCGGCGCGGGGCTATCTGGCGGTTTGGCTCGATTGGATTGCCAGCCAACGAGGTGAGTCTGCTGGAGCATTTTTGAATCGGGCACTGGCGACAGAAGACGATCCGGACGGCGACCGCAATGGTGAACTGCCGTGGACACTGCACCCAATGACTCAACATGGTCTATCCGGCGTGCGACGCAACCGCGGTACAGTTCAAAAAGACTGGGCAGTCGTCAAGTCAAATGCCCTCCCCGAAGATCTCAGTATCGCCGTTCGCGGCCATCAGGGCTGGAGTCATGATCCCGACGAGACCGCGACGTACGCAATCGCCGTTACATTCGAGATCGTGGGCCAAGAGATCCCCATTTACGATCCGCTCCGCACCGCGGTCCTCGACTTGAAGTCGATCGTGGATGTGGAGAGCGAGGCGGAATTGGAGTTAGACGTTGATTCGTGAAAAATGCTCTCCTCGGATGAGCTTGACAGCAAGGGAAGTTACCTTTGCCACTCGTGCTCGCCAACGCTTCGCGGTGCTTCTTGACGAACTGAACCGAGTGAACGAATATGCCGCCGCTGCCGCATTCCGGGTCGAACACCTTGCCGCCGTGCGGTTGGATGATTTCGACCATCACCCGTACGACGCTCTTGGCGTGAAGAACTCCCCACCGCCCTGGCCCTCGGCCGACGCAAAGTTGCCCAGAAAATATTCGTAGATCTGACCAAAGACGTCGCCCTCGGCATCGGCGGAAATATCAGCAAACGTTTTCAGCAATGACTTCAACAGCGACGACGAATTGTCCGGCATCAGCTCGAAGTAGTCGTCCTGAATGCATTGTTGCATATCACTGCACGAATCTCTTCGCGAGCGGCTCGAAGACATTTTCCGGGAGCACCCGATTTTGACCAACTCAAAACTGGCCCGTGTAAACCGAGACCAACATGTCAAACAGAGACTCAGAGAGTTCTTGGGGGTGTCTCTGGGGTGTGGGACGAACCAGGGTGATTGGACTCGGCAGCCCGGAGTCTATCCGCGAAAGTGAGAACTTTGGTCTTGGACGCCGCGGTGGCGAAAGACCGCGAAAAAGGGGGCGGAAACGAGAAACGCCCGCGGGTCATGCTGGACCGACGGGCGTTAACTGGTTCGCGAGAGTTTTCGCTTTTTTAAATTCAGCTCCCCCGACAGGACTCGAACCTGTGACAAGGCGGTTAACAGCCGCCTGCTCTACCAACTGAGCTACAGGGGATCACGAGCCGATTCCGACTCGTCGTGGGGCGAATGTTAGCTACTGATCGGCGGCGATTCAAGGCGGGTTTTCTCTGGATTTTCATTCCGAAGGGATTCGTTTTGACGCCGCCTGCCTATCTGGACCCGCAAAACTGCTAACGTGGACAAACGTTCGCTCCCGAACTTGCCCTCCCAACGGTTCGCTCCCGCTTCCCACGGCTCGGCCATGCGTCCTGACGCTCCATCCAACCCAGATCACTCACGTGGCTCCAGCACCTCCTCGGACGCTGAAAAACGGGCTTGCAGGCGGTGGCGGCGGCTTGAGTATCTGATGCCGGATCTGGCTCGGCAAATGACGCCGGCGTCCTTCCACTCTCTCTGCCGCGATCTCGGTTTGCCCGCCCAACCAGTTCTGGCACCGGTCTCCAGTCGGCTGGGACACAGCCCGGTCCGACATCGTGAAATGGCCCGGCAACTGGCCGCTTCGATGCTGGACGCTCGCGAGCGACATATGCACGTGATAACCGTCGAGAAGTCGGCAGCGGATTCCTGGGTCACTCAAGCCGCCAAAACGTTCGACGTGCCGCTGGTTCGCTGGACCGCTCGGCAGTTGTCCTCTCCAGCAACGTCCTCTTCTTGCAAACCGCGATTCACCATCGATCGAGATAAGTGGGTCGTCGCGGTCGCCGACCGCATCGATGTGTTGCACTCTCGCCGTGGCGGAAAGATCGAACAAGCGGTTCTGCGACGCTTAGAAGTCGATCCGTTTGGAGTGCGGGTTGGCATGGATGATCCCAAGGCAGCCGAAAGGTTGTTGGAAGCCGGAGCGTTGGGAAGGTTCCTGCCACGGTCATGTCATGCGACCTTGGACCATCAGGCAGAACGAATCCAACCCAGTGCCGCCGATAAGTCGCATGAGTCAAACGCACTGGAACAAGACGAATGGCTGGTTCACTGCACACGTCGTTGCGATGGGCCTTGGCCGGGCCAGTCGTGGCCTCAGTACTACGACGAGATGCTGTTGGGGTCCGACGAAGCGGCTTCGCGAGAAACGTTGGATTCGCTGCGACGGATCGTGCGGATGCGTCGTTTGATTGCGGGAGCGACGACGTCCAAGAATGATCACCGCGTGGTTTGCTTGTCAGCCGTGCCGCTGGAGGAACTGCTTCACAGACGAACGTTTCGGTCGCATCTTTCGCGGTGGGATTACGAACCGTTTGGAATCGCGATTCGGCGATCGGCCGCGACTGCCATCGGATTGCAGCCGGTCGTCTATGGTCCGGCTTCCGTTCGAGATGACTTGCCCGCCGACGAACGCTATCTCTATCAAGCCGAAGGTCGCGACCAGGACTGGACCGCGGAAAAAGAATGGCGGTCACTTGGCGATGTTGACTTGGATTCGCTCGATGCCAACGACGTTTGTCTGTTCGTGCCCAACGGGGCGGACGCACAAGTCATTGCCGAGGTGAACCATCGAGGCTGGCAGGTTTGCCATGTTGGGTCATGGCTTCAACCTTCCGCTCAGTAGGCCAACGTGGGTTGTTGCCCGTTGACGGTTCGCGTGCGGTAGATCTGGCGAGCCGGCGAGTTGCGACGGTTCTGGGCGGTGCGAGCCGCCACGGTCGAGGTTTGCCCGTGACCGCTGTCGCTGATGATCGTTTCGCCTTCGCGAAGGATCACACCCTCGGACGAATGACCATACGATCCTCCGGAGCAAGAGTCACAGCCACCGGAGCACGAATCACATCCAGTCGAACACGAGTCGCATCCGCCACAGCCATCACAGCCACCCAGGTCGGCGGCGGGGAACAGTGGTCGGCCGCCAGCACAGGTGTCACAGGCGGTTCCGCAACCGTCGCGTTTGTATCCCCAAATGCTCTTGATGCCGGTGAAGACGGCTCGGCACTTGCCGCAAGATTGGCCGTTGTAGTTGCCGCACGAGTCACACGGGTCGTAGCAATCGGCGGGTTCGTTGATCCACGGGTCGATGTACAGTTCGCCGCATCCGTCGCAGGAATCACCGCAGACGCCGCTGTCGCAACCGACTCCAGGACCACAGGGGCCGCATGCGTTCCACATGGGACCGACACATCCGGTCGACATCAGCAAACAGACCAGCGTCAACACGACAGCATAGGAGGATTTCATCGGGACGATCCGTGTCTCGAACAGGTGGGAGGACAAATGAACGACGCATTCGACTTGAATGAATCGCCTTGTTTCGTCATCGGCACCTTAGCCGGCAAACTCCACCCAAATTGAATGTGAGCGAGGGAAGAATTGAGAAGTGGCTGGAAAAAGGGTCAAGTTGGCGGGAGTTGCCTTGCTGACGCGGCGGGTTATGACGTGATGGAGAACGACGATAGCGGGTCGTTGAATTGATTAGCCGATGGCCGTTAGGCCCGGTTCTCGTCAAGCGAATCCTGATGAAGGCGATCCCGACAGGCTCACGTTCGGCCTTGCTGACGCGGCGGGTTGGGACGAGATAGCGAACGACGATAGCGGGTCACTGAATTGATTAGCCGATGGCCGTTAGGCCCGGTTCTTGTCCAGCGAATCCTGATGAAGGCGATCTCGACAGGCTCAGGTTCGGCCTTGCTGACGCGGCGGGTTGGGATTTTGGTGCGGTCCGAATTCTTGGCGAATCCGGCTACGGATGAAGGAGGCGTCAGTTTCTGCGTCGGGGATCGCGTGGTGACGGCGGAACAACGGGGCATGGATGGAAGCGGGGCTCGACGGAACATTTGAGACAAATGTTCTACTCTGGTCGCGCGGTGAAGACGCCTTGCTGACGCGGCGGGTTATGACGAGATGACGATAGCGGGCCGTTGAATTGATTAGCCGATGGCCGTTAGGCCCGGTTCTCGTCAAGCGAATCCTGCTGACGGCGATCCCGACAGGCTCACGCTCGGCCTTGCTGACGCGGCGGGTTGGGATTTTGGTGCGGTCCGAATTCTTGGCGAATCCGGCTACGTTGGTGTGCGGTCCGAATTCTTGGCGAATCCGGCTACGTTGGTGTAGTCGTATGGGCGGGGGCGGGGCTCAGCCTGGTGGCCAGGTCATTTTGCGGCCGCCGAGCAGGTGAAAGTGGACGTGCGGGACTTCTTGTCCGCCGTCGGAGCCCGTGTTGACGACCAACCGATATCCGTCGCCCAATCCTTCGTCTGCAGCGACTTTGGATGCGACGACGACGCAGCGGCCCATGGCCTCCTGGTCCTCGTCCGTCAAATCCGCGAGCGACACGATCTCGCGTTTGGGAATGACCAAGATGTGCGTGGGAGCTTTGGGAGCGATGTCACGAAACGCCAGACACAGGTCGTCTTCGTAGACGATGTCAGCCGGAATTTCTTTGGCGATGATTTTCGAGAAGATGGATGGCATGTTGCGATACAAACAGAGGTCGCGGGCGCGTCAAATTGATGCCCAACAAAAGGCGTGGAGTGAATTTAGGTTATCTTCGCTGTGTTCGAAATCCTAGATGTTCGAGGTCGAAGAGTTGCCCGATGAGCGAAACCCGACGTCAACGTTTGCAAGCCATTCTTTACCCGTTGGCCTATCACTCTCAGTTTCGCCAAAGCGAACTCACTGAATTGGTGGAAGAAACCCAAGCGGGCTTTGTCACACGAACCATCAACGCAGTGGTGCGAGCCGGTGTGCTCGAGCGAGTTCATTCCGACGATGAACTTCACTACACATGGGCCTCCACGGACCCAATCCAATTGATTGACCGATGGATCCAAGATCAGATCCATGGTGATCAAGTCAAAGAGCGACCGGAAGAAGAACGACCGCGAGAACGTTTGTTGCGTGATGGTGCGGCGTCGCTCTCCAACGCCGACCTGTTGGCGATCCTGATTCGCGTCGGCGTGGTCGGTGAATCGGCCACGACGGGAGGCACAAAGCTGGCCAATCACTTCGATGAGGAACTGGACGCGATTCGCGAACAAAGCGTTTCGGAATTGCGACACATCACCAAAGCGGTGACGAAAGCCAGTTACTGCCAAATCATGGCCGGGATCGAACTGGGCCGGCGAGCAACCGAAGCGGCTCGCGAACGTCCGGTGCAAATCGTCAAAATCACGAGCACCACGGAAGCGACCGAGTACTGCGCGCAGAAGTTCGCTTACTTGGCTGGCGATGCGGTGCAGGAAGAGTTCCACATCGTGACGCTGGACACCAAGCACAAACCGATTCGCACGCATCGCATCACCGTGGGAACGCTGGACAGTTCGCTGGTGCATCCTCGCGAAGTGTTCCGGCCGGCGATCCGAGACGCGGCCGCGGCGGTGTTGCTGGTCCACAACCATCCGTCGGGTGACCCAACGCCCAGCCGCGAAGATCATGCGGTGACGGAGCGATTGACGGAGGCCGGCAAGCTGATCGGCATCTCAGTGCTGGACCATATTGTTGTGGCAAAGGAACGATGCCTGAGCTTGCGGGAGTGCTGATGGTCGCGGGGCTCTGCGCGCGGCCCTGCTAACGCGGCGGGTTGCGAAGGCGATGAAGGTACGAAGGCGTAGCGGGGATCTGAAATCTGGCGATTCCAGCTACGGGCGACGGAGGATCACGGCACCAATCAGCCGGCGGCCGTTAAGCCCGGTTCTCGTCTAGCGAATCGTTGCGGACGACGACGCTGATAGGTTGCGCGCGGCCTTGCTCACGCGGCGGGTTATGACGCGAACTTGCTTCGATCAAATGAACGAGGCAACTGGCATGACCAGGATCTTGCCGTCGCCGATGCGGCCGGTGCGGGTGACTTCGACAATCTTGTCGAGGACTTCTTCAAGACGCAAGTCATCGACCCAGAGTGTGATCTCGACCTTGGGCACAAACGCCTCGGAGTACTCGGTGTCTTGGTACTGATCGAGGTAGCTTTTTTGGCGGCCGTAGCCTTTGACCTCCATCACACTCAACCCTTCCAGCGGAGCCCGACGAAGGGCTGCGAGAACGTTCTCGGCCAGATGCGGTGAAACGACGGTGACGACTTGTTTCATGATCGCATCCGGCATTCAGAAGGGTATGACACGATAGCTCAGCTCATCATCCGACGGCGGGCAGATGTTTCTTGGCCAACAACTCGGCGATTTGAACGGCGTTGGTTGCGGCACCTTTGCGAAGGTTGTCGCTGACGCACCAGAACGCGATTCCGTTTTCGGAGCTGATGTCTTGGCGGATTCGACCGATAAAGACATCGTCCTTGCCGTCGCAATCACGCGGCATGGGATAGGACTTGGAATCCAAGTCATCCACCACGGTGATTCCATCAGCGGCTTCCCAAAGCTCGCGAGCTTTTGCGGCAGTGATTGGCTCACGGGTTTCGACCAAGATCGATTCGCTGTGTCCGATCGCGACAGGCACACGAACAGCGGTCGGGCAAACTTGGATGGAATCGTCGCCCAAAATCTTTTGAGTCTCGTGCACCATCTTCATCTCTTCGCTGGTGTAGCCGAGATGCTTTTCCGATCCGATCTGCGGGATCAGGTTGAATCCGATTGGGTGCTGAAACGTTTCCGGCGAATGGGCTTGCCCGTCGAGGCTGGCTCGCGTGCTGGATTCGAGCTCGACGTTGCCAGCCAAGCCAGCTCCGCTGGTCGCTTGGTAGGTGCTGACGATGACCCGGCGGATGCCAACGGCTTTGTGCAGCGGAGCGAGTGCAACGACCATCTGAGTCGTGCTGCAGTTGGGGCTGGCGATGACGCCTTGGTGACCATCGACCGCTTCGGGGTTCACTTCGGGAACGATCAACGGGACGGTTGGGTCCATCCGCCAATACGCACTCTCGTCGACCACAATCGCGCCGGCTTTGACCGCCCAAGGCGTGAACTCAGCGGAGACCTCATCGGGTGTGCTGGCGATGACCAGATCGACTCCTTCAAAGGCCGACGGTTCCATCAGCTCGACGGTCAGCATTTCGTCGCCGTAACGAACTTGGGTGCCGGCGCTGCGAGCCGAGGCGAGCAAACGCAGTTTCCGCATGGGGAACTTGCGAGCGTGGAGCTGGTCCAGAACGATTCGGCCAACGGCACCAGTGGCACCGACGAGTGCAACGCAATCAAACATGAGTGGTCAGGAGACGGAGAAACAAAGTGGGGAGGGAAACGAGTCTTCAGCCGCCAGCGATTCATCACGTCCCGAAACGCGTTCGATTCGCGATCGGGCGGAACGTGAGTTCCCGGCAGCGGTTTTCGTGCCACCAGTTTGGTCTTTCCAGACGCAAACGCAACGGGAAACAGCACCCGGCAAGTTGAAAAAGCTGGTGAGCTAAAAAAGCCCGAGTCGCCCCGGAGACACCCGCACCCGCTTTCAGGTTCGCGGCCGATCGTTTCCTTGGACGAAGAACACCCCTCGACGGGCGTCAAAATCCGTACGACGGGCTTCCTAGCCCGTCGAAGACGCCAGCACGACGGACTTGGAAGTCCATCGTACGGGTTCTGTTCGTCCTAGCGGCGAGCCATTCGGCGTGCGATCGCTTCGCGGGACAGAGGCATGATCTTGGCAGCTCCGCCGGTGTTGTAGAGCAAATCGTCGCGGCTGGGTTTGGATTCCGCGTCGTCGTACTGAACCAAGAACGCACCGACTTGGACGCCCGCTTCGTGATAGACGGGTGGCCAGAATTCTTCGCCGCGGATTGCCAGCGTCTTGGCCAACAAGCGAGTGGCTCGGCCTGAGAAACCGCTGAGCACCATGTCCAGGCGACCGAGGGCTTCGTGGAACAGGTAGAACACCAATGCGGTGTCTTTGCCTTGTCCGCCAGCGTACTCCCAAGTGCCGTCGTCTTTTTCGTAGTAGAAGCCAGGTTCCGGTGCGTCCATGTTCTTGCTCAGACGCATCCCAGCCGAAGCGGCACCCGGTTTCGGATCGCTGTCACGATAGCGAAGGAAGAACGGGCAACTGCGAGCCGACACATCGTCGACGTCGTCTTCGGTCACAAACGGAGTGCATCCGAACGCGTCGGAGAACAACAGCTCGACGGCTGGGTTGCTCTTCACGCTGCCGATGCAAACCATTCCGCGGTCGCCTTGGGCTTCGGTGAATCCTTCGAAGACTTCCGTCGCACGAGCTCGAGCGTCTTCCAACGTGACTTGGCCGGGGCTCCACACCAACGATTGCTGAATGCGATCGGGCATCGGCACCGATGTCGTTGCGTTGGACTCGGGGCCTTCGCCGATGTGTTTGGCCACACCGCCCAAGGTCGAGATGCCGTTGAGCAATTCGCCAACCAACACCGAGTCGCTGGCAACGACCATGGCGTTTTCGGGTGAGTTGTTGCCTTCGCCTTGTCGAACACCGACGACGATTTCGATGTCGCTTCGGCGAGCCAACTGCTCCCAGAAGTTTTCTGCGTTGACAGCGAACAAGGCACCGGGCAATTGATCCGCCGTTGCGTGCCCTTGATCGATCAGGTAATCGCACAAACGCGACAGGGCATCCAACGGGATGTACTTGGCTTCGTTTTTGAGCAGCGAAGCAACCTGGTGTCGATCCAATCCGGTGTGTTCGACGATCGCTTTGATCGTACCGGGGCGTTTGCGCCGATCAGGGGTGTGCCCAAGCAGTTCTGCGAGCCGAAAAGCGTATCTCATGGCCGATTTGGAATAGGTGGAAAAGGTTGAGGTTGAAATTCGTGCCGCGTCAGACTGAAAACGGAGTCAATCTCACGAATCGCCGTCTGTATCTTGCCCCAACGCAGCAGGATCGGAAAGTCGACTGAAAACGGCCGACAACAAATCGAAGATCTTCGGCCAGCAAAGTGAGCCGTCGATCCAAGTCGTCAAGAAGTCCCCCAATATGTTCACGGCGGCCGTTCACTGAAAACGTTTCTCCAGCGAAACTGCCAGGTGTACTGAAACAGAAGCCCGAGAAATCGTTGTAAACGGACGAAGCCGCCCCGATTGGAGCGATTCGACTCACCCAATCAAGGCGGATGAACCGAACTTTCTTCGTCCAAATAACATACAGCGCCGGGGCGAACAAATGTTTCTCTTGGCGGGGAAGATGCTTCCAAGGTGATCGGATCGCCGATCAAATAGAATGAGAGTGTTTCGAAAGGCTCCGTTTGGAGTGCCATTGTTCTCGTCGCCATCGGCAGGTTGCGGCGTCTGATTGATTCCATTTTGGATAGACCGCGTGTCCGTCGCTTCGTCCCCCCGCAACCCCGCTTCGCGAAAGCCTTCCACCGGGACCGAAACTCGGTCGTCGGCGGGCTCGGTGAAGCCAGCCTACGACACATTGATTCAGTCCCGAATCGATGCGGCTCGGTCCGCGCTGTGGCGAGCTGAACTGACACGGCAAATCCTCCGAGGCGTTCTGGTGGGCATGGCCGCGATGCTGGCCTGGGTTGTGATGGACCAGTGGATTTGGTCGCCGGGAATGATCGGCCGCGTGGTTGTCGCTTCCATCGCAATCCTCGCTGCGGTTGTCTACGTCGTGCGATCCGTTTGGCCAGTGACACGTTCATCGGTTCGTGCTGACTACGCCGCGCGAGCTCTCGAGCGAGATCATCCGGAACTGGGACACGCTCTCTCCAGCTACGTCACGTTGACCGCTCAAAACTCCGCGAGTGACTCGGCCGCCAAAGGTCACCTTTCCAAACGAGTCGTCCAATCCATCGGAGCGACCACGGCTGCGAAACTGCGCTCGATCGATGCGCTGCCCGAGGAAGCCACCGGGTTGCTGCGTTGGTGGATCGCAACGATCGCGTTGATGTCCGTGCTGATGATCTATGCGATCGCATCGCCCAAGAACGCGTTGCAATCGGCCGCGAGATTGATGGCTCCCGCGGCCGACATACGGCCAGCCAATCGAGTCCAAATCACGGACGTTCAACCTGGCGATGCCGAAATTTTGGCCGGACGAACGGTGGAGGTTTCTGCAAACGTCCGTGGCCTGCGAAAAGAAGAATCAGTCGAGTTCCGTTGGTTGAATTCAAGCTCAAAAGAATCTTCCAGCACGTCCGGCACCGATACATCCGACGGACGCACAACCGAGATGCAAGTCGACGAAGCAACCAGCACCGCATCGACACTGGCTTATACAGCGTCGATCAACGTCTCCCATCAAGCCACCGGAGTGCAACGCTACGAGATCGTTGCCGGCGACGCGATCGCCGGACCGTTTGAGTGGACGATCCGCGACACTCCCGTTGTCAGTGTCACCGAGGTTCAATATCAACCACCAGCGTACACCGGAGAAACCTCTCGCGTTCGACGCAGTGGTTCGATCCGAGGCGTCGATGGAACACGAGTGATCTTGCGAGCCCGAGTCAATCGTCCGGTGGCCCGAGCAGTCGTCGAGTTCAACCCCAAACCGATGGGCCAAGACATCCGCGCAACCGCGGGTGCCCGTGAGATGACACTGAGCGACGACGGCACTTCCCTAGAGTTGCCGTTTGATCTTCGCAGCGGTGAAGTCGCCACGCGAGCCGTTGAACTGACCAGCTATCGCATTCGCGTTTGGGACCAAGCCGAACAAACGAATTCCGATCCGATCATCTATCCCATCGAAGTGATTCGCGATCTGCCGCCTGAAATCACCATCGTGGTCCCTCGACGATCGCCCAAGCCCGTTCCGTTGGACGCTCAACAACTGTTTGAGATCCACGCCGCGGACGTGGACTTTGGGTTGTCTGAAATTGAAATCGAAATCCGTCGCGGGATTGATGTGATCGCTCGTGCTTCGTTGTGGAAGAGCGAGTCCGGTGAGAAGGGAAATCAGATTGCTGAGTATCGCTTCCGACCATCGCGGATGATTCTGGCCAATGCCGGACGTCGTGGTTCGCGAGCTTCACGTTTGATGGTTGGAGACGAGGTCGAGGTCGTCGCGATCGCCACCGACAATCGAAGTGATGCCAACAACCCCAACATTCAACCCGGCGTGACGCGAACCGAGCCCGTCCTCTTGCAGATCGTTGCCGGTCGCGATCCCGACGAACAAACCCCGGAAGAACAAGACGACAACGACGGGCAAACCCCGGACGATGGCGGCTCGCCCGAAGGTTCCGGCGACGGTGAAGAAGGCCAGTCAGGAGGCGGCGGTGGCAGCGGCGAGAGCGGGCAATCGGAACAAGGTGGCCAGGGCGGTGAAGGCCAAAGTGGCTCCGGCGAATCCAATTCAGAGCAGACCGGCGAAAACGAAAATGGCGGCGAGGGATCTTCTGATGGAAATTCGTCAGGCGGTGACTCGTCAAGCAATGAATCCGAGCAAAACGACTCGTCCGAATCCAACTCTGACAGCGAGAGCGGCAACTCGACCTCGGACGGAAACGGTAATTCTGAATCCGGTGAATCATCAAACGGAAACCCCGGTGAGGGCTCAACCGATCCTAACGCCATGTCGGAAGGGGCAAACGAATCGAACGGAAGCGAATCAGGAACCGGTGAATCGGGAGCCAGCGGATCGAGCACCGACCAAACGAGTCAACCCAGCGACAACCAACAACCCGGTGAAGGTTCGCCGGCAGGCAATCAAGAGCCCGGTCAGCAAAACTCCAATCAGGAAGGCACTGGCCAGCAAAGTGGTGATGCCGGTGACCAAGGTTCGGCTGGCTCGCCAGAGTCAGGCGGCGACCAAGATGGATCCGGTGGTTCCCGTCAGCCACAATCCGCACCCCAAGATGACGCGGAAGCCTTCGAGCGAATCAACGAGTACCTGAAAGAGCAACAAGAAAACAACGCTGGCCAGCAACCATCTGGTGAACAGCAACCCGGTGACAATCAGGGCGACAATCAAACCCAGAACGGCTCCGACGATTCCAATTCGCCAGAAGGCTCCTCCCAAAACGGGAACTCACCGGAAGAATCTCAAGACGGATCTGGCACCGATTCACAATCGAGTGAAAACGGATCGGGTAAGAAGGAAGCCGGCGAAGGTTCTTCACCACAAGGTTCGCAATCAGAAGGATCTCCATCCGACGATGCGTCTTCCGGTGATGCGGGAGAAAAAACCTCGGAGACGGATGCGAGTCAAACCGGTTCAGAATCATCCGACGCTCAAACGGGAGAAGCGGGACAGCAAGCTGGAGAGCCAGGGCAACCGAACGGAGAACCTGGACAACAAAACGGAGAACCAGGGCAACCACAAGATGACACTTTTCCATCCGAAGATGGCAACGCCGGGGAGGACGGCTCAGCCGAAACCGGTTCGCAAAACGCTGGTGATTCAAATCAATCCGGCGGCGATGGATCGGAACCCAATGGCGATGGCTCGGAACAAGGAACCCCCAACGATCAAACGGGAGATCAAAATTCGTCGAACCAAAATGCGTCGTCCGACGCTTCCCCTGGTGGCTCAGAAAAGGCGGGTTCCAAAGGTGAAGGATCTCAATCGCAATCCGAATCCAATTCGGGCGACACCTCAAACTTCTCCGGCGACTCATCGGCCAACGGAAATTTGAGTGGCGAAGGTGAGTCCGAGGCAGAGCTTCCCAAAGCCGACCCCGCTGACATGGAGTACACCAAACGAGCCACCGACATGGTGCTCGACTACCTCGATGAAAACCGCCAGGACCCCGATCAGAATTTGCTCGACCGTTTGAAATGGACACCCGAAGACTTGCAACGTTTTCGCGAACGTTGGCAGAACGTCAAACCAATCGATCAACCGGGTGCGGCCCCCAACTTGGACCGATCCGACGTCGAGGAGGCTTTGCGAAGTCTCGGTATGCGAGCTCCCAAGACGATGCGTTCCCAATCCGCTCCGGGCGAACAAGACGGCCAGCGAGGGCTGCAAGACAGCGGCAACCGCCGACAAGCTCCCGCCGCCGTCCGAGATGCCTTCGAAGCCTTCCGTCGCGGTTGGGATTCCTCTCGCTAAATTCCATTCTGGGCTGCGGGCCCGGCGAGCGAATGTCGCATACCTAGTTGCGGCAGCTTCGGTGCACCGTCACGATTGGTGGGTTGCTAAACGCCCGCTGCCTTGACCTTGGATGGCACTTTTCGGCCGAAGCCCGCAATTCGAATGGGATAGTCTGCATGCTCGCACGTCTGAAAACGTTCACTCTGCTCGGTATCGAGGCGATGCCCGTTGATGTCGAAGTGGACATTTCTCCGGCCGCGATGCCCAAAACAATCTTGGTCGGTTTGCCAGAAGCGGCGGTCAAAGAATCCACGCACCGCGTCGAACGAGCGATCGTCAACAGTGGTTTCATCCGCCCGCAAGATCGCGTGGTCATCAACCTGGCACCTGGAGACTTACCCAAACAAGCACCTTCGTTCGACTTGCCGGTTGCTTTGGGAGTGTTGGCGGGCAGCGGTCAATTGGTGCTCGATCGGCTGGAAGACTACGCCGTTGTCGGTGAACTGGCACTCGAAGGAATCACCCGCCCGGTTAAAGGTGCCCTGTCGATCGCGATCGAAGCGGCCAAGGACAAATCGCTGAAGGGATTGGTCGTGCCCAGCGAATCAGCCGCCGAAGCCGCGGTCGTTGAAGACCTGGAAGTGATCGCCGTCGACAGCCTGTCCCAGTGCGTTGCCTTCTTCGCCGGTGAGATCGACGTGCCGCCGGTGCCCAGTGGCGTCGAAGAAATCTTTGAGGCCTTCAGTGAATACGAAGTCGACTTCGCTGATGTGCGCGGCCAAGAATCCGCCAAACGAGCGATGACGATCGCCGCGGCCGGTCGTCACAATTTGCTGATGATCGGACCACCTGGCAGCGGGAAAACCATGTTGGCCAAACGCATGCCGACGATCCTGCCTCCGCTAGTACCCGCGGAATCGATCGAGACCACTCGCATTTACAGCGCCGTGGGGCAGCTTCCAGCCAAACAACCATTGTTGGCGCGGCGTCCTTTCCGCAGCCCTCACCACACGATCAGCGACGCGGGCTTGGTTGGTGGAGGCAGCCCGCCGGCACCGGGTGAAATCAGCAAGGCTCACAACGGCATCCTCTTCTTGGACGAGCTACCTGAATTCAATCGCAAGACGCTCGAGGTCATGCGTCAACCACTCGAAGATGGTGTCGTCACCATCTCGCGAGCTCTCCGAAGCACAACCTTCCCCGCGGACTTCATGCTCATCGCGGCAGCGAACCCGTGCCCTTGCGGGTACAGGTCAGATCCACGACGAAGCTGCAATTGCACACCGCCCCAAATCGAACGTTACATGGGCAAGATCTCTGGTCCGCTCTTGGATCGGGTCGACATTCACATCGAGGTTCCCGCGGTACCGTTCGACGAATTGTCGTCTCGCACAGCGTCGAGTGAGACCAGCGAAACGATGCGAGAGTCCGTCATGCGTGCTCGGGACGTGCAAGCCGAACGGTTCGAAGGCAGTCCGATTCGCTACAACGCTCAAATGAGCAGCCGTCAAACGCGGCAGCACTGTGAACTGAGCGCGGCCAGCAAGACGTTGCTCAAAGCCGGGGTGGAATCGCTGGGCCTATCCGCCCGAGCCCACGACAAAATCTTGCGAGTCGCTAGAACGATCGCCGATCTAGCCGGCGAACCAGCGATCAATGAAGAACACCTCGCCGAAGCCATCGGCTACCGAAACCTCGACGCTGATCTTTGGATATAGCGTCGGACCGGTTTGGCGGGTCGTGTGAAAACAGATGTCGCCACTCCGCGGCTGTTGCATTGTCTTTTCCATCATCCAGACCTTGGGTTGAAACCCAAGGCTGACAGGTGTCACCGCTCCGCGGTTCAGCCGCTTGGACACAGATAGCACTGGTCGCGAGATCACCGGCATTTCACCGCTCCATCTTTCGGTTGGGCAACACGTCCGCGCAATAGTCACAGAGTGACGCCAGCCGACCAGCCTTGGGTTTCAACCCAAGGTCCCAAGACACCGCACCAAACCAACCAGTCGCGGAGCGACGACATCCGGGCGATCGATAAAGGGACGTGATCGATAAAGGGACGGGGGTCTATTCCTATTCGGACGTCCGACACTCGACTGATTGTTAACCGCGCGATGCCTCGCAACCTAAGGCTGCTTCCATTCGCAGCCAAAAAAACACCATCAACAGCGAGAGCCTGAACATCAATCACTAGGTCAAGGGTAGCCCCAAAAGACCCCCGTCCCCTTTTCCTTGCCCAAGACACTTGACTGCCCTACAGAAGCAGTGCGCCAGTGGCATCGTGGCCCGAGCAGTACCACTGAAACGGAACAAATTACTGTCTCGGTATTACGCTGTCTCTCAATTGCTCTCCTACCAGCTAGCACTCTTGCTAGTCAAAACCGCGAATAAAAATAGCAATCCGTTTGGCATTCCTGCAAATCTACTCGCCGCAGGCTTGATCGTGGACTCACCATGCAATACAAACAAGGAGTACCCACGACCCCCCTGCTTCCTCGCGTACCAAGTTGCACATTTAGCTAGAAAGATTGAAATGGTAAGAGCCAGTGTAGTTGCGTTTCTGTCCTGTATTTTTTTGGCCAACCAGCCGTTCTGCGTAAATGCAGACGCCGGCTGGTCATTCAGACGAGTTTGCCTCAAACATATGCCCTACAGCCAGACAAGGTGCAGGGTATCACCGGTCTGTAAACCGATCCCTAACTGCTCACCTTGTCCGCCTATTCACTGCATCCCGTGTCCGCCCATCCCATGCCCACCGACCCAACCGGACAACCCACCGATCCAACCAGGCCAACCAAGCAACCCACCGATTCAGCCAAGTAACCCGCCGATCCAGCCGGGAGTACCTATCGATCAAACGGATGACCCTGACGATGCCAACCCGCCAATTCAACAAGCCCTTCCGACGGCGAAATAATGCAGCACAAACGCATATCCTTGGTGCACAAACAAATCACCTAGCGTTTCAGGATCACAGATACGCCGCAACGAGATACCATTCAACAGTTAATAAGTGACTACGCCACGCCGCGTTATAACTAAAGGAAAATGACATGTGTAAAACTATTGTGTGTATATTTTGCCTAGCCGGATGTCTTTTGACACTAGCCAGTCAACAGGCTTTGGGGGCGACAAACCCAAATCTACAAAGCGCGGGAACTGAAATTGGAGCCGAGATTGGAGAATATCTCTCCAGCAACAATACAGGTGCGGCAAAACTACAGATCGGTGTTTTCAGATTTGGAGATGCATCTGGCATTGTGTCAGCTGAAATGGGAATAGCCCCTACTCAGCTGCAAGGTCACATTATGGAATCACTGACTCGACATGTCAAAACAAACAACCTAGCTCATCGATTTGCGGTGCTCGATATCGATGAACTAGACATAACTACTGGTGGATCCGTCGCAGTAAAATATAGCGACCCAGCATTCACCCGAATAAAACTATCAAATAAAGGAATCGGAATCGGGGTCATAGGTACTTTGCAGCGGCGGCCGGACGGGGATTTCGATTGCAAGGTAAAGGTTATAACACCAAATTCCGTCTCAAATGTATTCGAACGCATCGTTTCGAAAGCTGGCGTAGATCCATTCACGCCATCCTGGGACTCCAAAATCTCTGGACGTTTTAGCATCAAGGTGATGGCTAAGCCTATCGGCTCTTCAAACTTTGAGGAACTGACGCTGCGTCGTGCAGCAGATCAATCAGGCGAGTTCAGGAACGTAATCTACATGTTCGTAGATAGAGCGAGGTTTGCTGGCCAGCCATATCAAATTCACCTTCGAAACAATGAATCAAAAAGCTTCGTCCTTCCTAATGCTTTGAGACGGCCAGGACCGAATGACGCAGACCGCACCTTTGGCGTATCACTATACGTAGATGGCGTTTCCGCCATTTTCCAACAGCAAATCGGGTCGACGGATTTCCGTAAAGACATCAGGCATCCGGCCTATGTTTCCAAATTTCTTCTAACGCCATCCACTCGAAAGCTAACCGAAAAAGAAAATGCTGATTCGGCAAGATTCAAAGGGTTTGAATACGAAAATGCGTCTCCACCAGGCCATTCACACTGGAAAGTTAAAGGCTTTCAGAAAGACCAAACAGCAGCTTCATTTGTATTCGGAACCGCAGCCCATTCCGTTGGAGCGGGTTCGAGTCAGAATGTCAACCAGATAGGTTTAATTTCAGCATTCTTCTATGCAGAAGAGCTAGAGTCCGATGTTTCACTGGAGCCTGCGGATATTCTTCCGCCTTCCCAGGTAAGGGCAAGAGAGATCGGAACCATAGCTGGCCCTGATGTACAGTCACAAGTGAGTCGCGGTATCATAAAAAACTTCTATCAATTTCCTGCAGAAGTGTGGCACCTAAAGTATCTCTACGACGACGACTCCACGAACCCAGACCCAGGCCCTCCGATCCAGCAGTAGCTAACCCACACCTGACGTACTGAACGGCTCATCCACGAAAATAAACCTATGCCAAGGATGCCACACGCCTAACTAATTTCGGCGCGTCGTCGAGCAGCAGGAGGCAGTAAGGCATCCCAGAAACTTTCGATCATTGAATGTCGTTCTCGTAAAGGTGGTAGTTCATGCGCGTCACTGGCTAGATAATGCCCGTCAGCGCGTACGGAAGACACGATTTAAAAGCTGTAACAGGTTCCACCCACGCCCGGTTCGCACGCTTAACGGTTTGCCAGTTCAGCCCGGCACGTTTGACGTGTGTGTAGTTGGACGTTGGCAGGGGACGGCACAGGTGCGGACATGGGGCAAGTGTAGAGTCTCACCAGCATGCGACTATAAGCACCTCACTTTAATTCAATATCGTGCGGTGAAATAAGAATGACAGAAACAGACAATTGCGGCACCACTACTGAACCCAAATTTGCTTGGGTCCAATCGATAATATTTTCCGCCATTGCTATTACAATCTTTGTTGCGATTTTAGGTTCTTCGGGGAATTTAGTGGCTGATCGTGTGAGACGCGTTGATTTTGTACCTTGTTGGGATGAACGATCTCAACCAGCATTATCGTCTACTTCTTGGGCTCAACGACGATTGGAAAGTCGTCGATGTTGACCTCGATCTCAACGCGAACCGAGTCATCATCGACTTGGAACATTCCGGCGGCATTCTCTGCTGTCCCGAATGCTCCAAAACTTGCTCGCGAAGCGATACCGCTCCAAAGCGAACCTGGCGGCATCTCGATACCATGCAGTTCACTACCGAGATCCGGGCAGCTGTCCCGCGAAGCAAATGCCTTACATGTGGAGTCAAAACCACCTCAGTTCCTTGGGCTGGCAAGCACTCTCGGTTCACGCTGTTGTTTGAAGCTTTCGGCATTCGTGTCCTGCAGTCTGCTGCCACCGTCTCTCGCGCCGCAGAGCTCCTTGGTCTGAGTTGGGACAGCGTCCACAGTCTGATCGAACGCGCAGTTCACAGAGGGATCGATCGACGATCGCTCGATTCGGTCCACCACGTTGGTATGGACGAAAAGAGTTTGGGCAAGGGGCACGATTACGTCTCTGTAATGACAGACATTGATCATCGGCGTGTGCTCGAGGTCACGGAGGGCCGAACCATTGCCGCGGCGGACGAACTTTGGCAAGCACTCGACGAAAACCAACGAGAGGATGTGGAATCAGTTTCGATGGACATGTGGCAGGCGTTCATGACTAGTGGCGAGAAGAACGCTCCAAATGCAGAGATCGTTCACGACAAATTTCACGTAAGCAAGTATCTCGGCGATGCGGTCGATAAAGTGCGCCGTCAGGAACATCGAGAGCTCAAAGCAGAGGGAGATAATCGCCTGACCGGACTTCGTCAGATGCTTCTTTACAACGAAGAGAACCTGAATGAGGATCAGCAAATCGACCTCCATATTTTGCAAAAGAGTGACCTTCGCACAGGCCGAGCCTGGGCGTTGAAGGAGAACTTCCGGCACTTCTGGGACAGCGACCGCGAGGTGGCCGGCAAGCGGTTCTTTGATGGATGGTACGGATGGGCAATGCGTAGTCGCCTGGAACCGATCAAGAGGGTGGCGAGGATGCTCAAGGCGCACCTTCCGGGGCTCATGAGCTACTTCAGTCACCACGTAACAAACGCTTTGTCGGAGGGATTCAATAGCAAGATCCAGTCGATCAAGTCAGCTGCCCGAGGATTCCGTTCGTTTAAGAACTACCGCTTGAGAATCCTGTTCTATTGCGGCAAGCTCGATCTGAATCCGATCATTCCTAGCCACTAAATTCCCCGAAGAACCCGATTTTAATAACGCCGTCAGTCGTGGCGACATGGGCAGGCATGGAGCCGAAATCAGCAGGTGAATTTGGAGACATATTTGGTGCTGCAAACGCCCTGTTTTCCAGCCTCGCACTCCTCGGTGTCGCAATCGCCATCATCCTACAAAGCCAAGAGTTAGGTTTACAGCGGCAGGAGCTTAGCGACACACGGGACGTCCTGAAGGAGCAACGCAATGAAATGAAACTGCAAATCGCGGCGTTTGGAAAGCAGCAGTTTGAGTGCATGTTCTTCCAGATGGTTTCTCTTCACAATCAAATCGTCAACGATCTAGACACGACGAAGCGCACGCTAGCCGCCGGCTCGTCAATTGTTCGTCAACGTTTTCTTGAGGGAGATAAGGGGACGGGGTCTTTTCCTGGCTGAATCACTGGGCCTGTCCGCCCGAGCCCACGACAAGATCTTGCGTGCGGCCAGAACGATCGCCGATCTGGCCGGGGAACCGGCGATCAACGAAGAACACCTCGCCGAAGCCATTGGCTACCGAAACCTCGACGCCGATCTCTGGGTGTGAAGCTGACTGGTGTAATCTTGTTCTTAACGCTGCCGACTCTGTGTAGGCGTCCATCCTGTCGTATCAATCATCGGCCACAAATTGAGCCGTGCGACTTCGGGTCTCACAACAACTTGATCGATGGGTTGATCTTGCGACGCCGTGGTGGAAGTTGCTTTGGAAGTTCAAGAAGCGGAGCAGGCCGCCTTGCTTTCCGATTCATCTGAAAATGCATCTCTCGCAACTTCGAGTGATTGCGAATCTGTTGCTTCAGACGGTCGCGGTCGGCAGTGCTCTTGGCGGCGGCGTATTCCTGCTGCAAACGCTTCGATTCCGATTCCAACAAACGCTCCATCGGGTTGGGCGGAACTGGCTCGCTCTCCTCGTTGCGGACTCTTCGAGGAGCCGATCTCGGCTGCGGCGCGAAGTTCGGCACACGAAGTATCGGCACCGAATCGGCGGGAGGCTTGTAGTCATACGTGATCTGACAGAGCACGACTAGAAAAAGACAACTCGTTCCAACTGCCATGACAATGCACCTTCCGTGTGATTGGTTTTCTCCGAGTCCAGCTTAGCTGGAAATGGAGCGGTGCTGTATTGCCAGTTCGTGAAGGTATCGAGAAACTTCGGTCCATCCGCCGAGTGGTTCATGAGTCCAACTCAGCAGTCTCCGGATGGAAATCAGGACGCTGCAGCGGTCGGGGTCGCTTTGACAGCAACGTTGTTTTCAACCTGCCAAAGCACACCTGCTTGGCGAATCAATGGAACCAATTGTTTTCGCAACTCGGCGTTTGGCAATTCGCCGTCCAGGACGATCGTCGACTCGTGCACCGAGATCTCCAATCCGCCCGCGTGTGAACCAAGGGCCTCATGTTCCGACAGCATGCTTTCGATGCGTTGCAACGTGCGACTGACCTGACACTCAGACTGGGTCGCTTCCAACAGTTGACTCATAACTTCGGTTCCACGTAGTGGGATGGCTCGGCAAACGAATTGTTCTTCACCCGTTCAAAATCGACTTTACAAGTCTGCGGTTTGATTCGCGCAAGGGGCAAAAAAGCGATCCCGAATTGGGTCGAATCCGGGGAATGACACTTGGAAAAGCAATCTTCATGCCAGTTGTGTCGTTTATCCGGCGACTATCGCTGAGTCGGTCGATTGCTGAGCGATGAGATGTCACCGGGCAATACTTTGAACGTTGGCATCGATAGGATCTCCATCGTCTTCAGTCGCAAGGTGGCGTGACCAACCTCAAGATTCAGACCTGGTTTGCCCAACGCAGTCGTTTGAAGCAATCGAGCCGGACGTGTGGGGGCACCAAAGACTGTGAACAGGTCCTTGGCAGCAGCGTAACCACAGCGGTCCGCGGTGACGGTGAACGCCGACTTGTCGGTCCGCGTCCTGAACAAGACGCCGCCGGAAGCTTCGATTTCCCAAGCCGTCGTGGTCACGCCCATCGTGCGTTGCCGGAATGGAACACTGGGATCGACCGCGATTCGCAGGGAGTCGCAATCGATCGTGGACTCACCTTCGGACAACAAATCCATTCGGCTGGCGTCCATCTGCGTTTCGAAGTCAGGCAAGGTTTGCTGAGCCACTCGAACGCCACGATGAAACGTCAACGTCTTTGCTAGCAAGTCACCCTGCATCGATTCCTGGAAGATCAAATGGACTCCCATGATCGTCGGCTCCTGAGCATCACCCATCGCTCCCCCAGAAGCGTTCTGGTCCTCGATCATACCGGGGTTCCAGGCGGACGATCGCGAATCGGCTGCACCGGCGGGCGAGCCGTTTCGATTGGCAGGTTGGTTTGAATTGGCCGGTGAATGATTGACCAACAGATTGCCGCCTTTCGAGTTCCGCAACCATGCTCGGTAGGATCCCGGTCCAGGAGCAACAATTCTGCCTGACGCACCACTGCCAGTTGAAACGGCCGCGGCACTGGCGGCATTTTGATTTGCTGGGTTGGGTTGCTCACCCGGAACCCATGCAAGGCGAGACGTTTGCAAATGATGCCGAGACTCATGAACGCCATCGCGAGCGAACTGGTCGACGGTTAATTCGACTGGCTGCGATCCGGTTTGCACCAACGCGATTTCGGCGATGCCCGTCTTTTTGAAACTATCAGGCGTACGCAAATGGATCGGGTCGGTCAGCGTCCATTTGAGCTGGTCCCCTCGCATCAGAATTTCGTTGGTCGATTCGTCTTGGGTGATGACCGTGTCCAGAACAACGCCGCCCGCCAACGTGGCGACTTTGCCATCGAATGTCATCGAACCACCGAAGCGACATCGTGGAGGTCGTGACCAACGCGCGGTCGATTGCGATGAATCGCGAGACTCGACCGATAGCGACGGCAGCATGTGCGACGGCAACACAAATTGCCCCGCGTCGTTGACCCACACAAAGTTGTCTTCTGGGCGAACTTGGATCTGTGGACCGATGAAATACCCGTCGCCCATTTGAAGGCGGGCGGGAGCATTGGGCGTTCCGGTCACTTCCATCACATCGCCAACGCCGCCGTCGCGAAAACGCAACTTCTCACCAGTCAGGGTTGCCAACATGGTCGCGGGCACTGGGTTGCTGGCACCCGCCGCATTTTTCGCGGCTCGTGTTTTCATTGGATGCGTGACTTCGACGCCGCCGGTCACGCTCAGGTCCGTCGCCGTCAATTCACCGCCACCCATCGTCAACGTTGCGGCCACCATGTCGCCGCGAATCGTTGCGGGCTGAGGCGGGTTTGTAGTCGGACCATCTTTGACAATGGACTCACTGGCATTGGGTTGGCGGACCCAATTTCGGATCGGATCGTCGCCACCTTTGTTGGCGTTCGCCGAATCAGCTTCCTTTCCATGTTGAAAGAAAAGATGCATTCGATTCGTGCGAGCTTGCAACATCGAGGAATTGATCCGAACGTTGCCAATCGCAGCCAGACTTTCGGGCAACCATTTCTGGTTCAACGACCCTTCGGACTTCTTCGAATCGCCAATGCGTTTGGGTTTGTTGTCGGGCGATGGACGCAGGATGCCTTCCACACGATCGGCCAAGAACGAGCCGCCGTCTGCTAGCATCGCATGCAGTTGACCTTCGCACCAAACCGAAAAATCAACTTGCAATTGATCGGGCGTGGCAATGCCCTGTGGCTCGATTTGCAAACCGTCTTGCCAAGCGAAAGATCGCAGGGCGGAATCCGCGGCGTGATGAAAAACACGTCCACTGCCTTCGACCGTGATCGTCCCCAATTGCTTCGGCTCGGCGGGATTGAATCGGTACCGGATCTGCGACAAGAAAGCTTCCAAGTCGCCACGCTGCAGTCGCACGTAGTCTCGGTTGGGATCGTTGCTTGTCGTCTTGCTCGGCCGAATCGCACCCGTGGCATCGGCGGCGGAAACGGGATCCGCGATCAGCCAACCTTCCACCGGATCAAACAGAATGCGTCCGGCGGTCATTCCGAATGACTGCGATCGGATGTCCATTTGCACGGGAGAGCCGGTCGCTTCGACTCGATCGATCCAGTCCATCGCGTCATCGCGACGCAGTTTAGAATTCAACGGATCACGCAGTGTCATGACCAACGAGTCACATCGAAAGCGATCGATCCAGTCCTGGCGTGGTGGCGAGATTTGGTTGGTGGTGGCGATCGCGGCGGATGGCAATCGCAGCAGTTCCACGTCCTGGTTCATGCTCAACTGATCCAACGCAAAGTCGTACTGAATCATGTTGCCGCAGCGGACTTCGACCACGCCTTTGGGATCATCCTGCGATGGATCGTTCGGGTCATCCAGCGGCAGCGAAAGCTTTTGCAGGTAGACCAATTCCATTCGGTCCAACGTTCCGGTGACGTCGTTGGATTTGCCGGCCGATGACGCAGAGGCGGCCAAGTGCAGCGTCAGCACTCGCCCAATCATCGTCGCTCGTCCGACTTGCATGTGAATCGGTTCATTGGTCCAAATCGTGCGGCGATCGATGCCGACGTTGGATGTGCGAATGTGCAAAACCGAATCCGTCGCGTCCTTTGGATCTGGTGGCTCAGGCGAGATCCCACGCACTTGATAGGCCGACGACGCGAGACCGGCCGCATCTTCGGTTGGCTGGGTGGATCGCTGGATAATCACTTCGCCGCGAAGTTGTCCGCGTTCAATCGACGGTGCCTCACCGCTCATGACATCCAGCGGTGCGTCGAACTTGATCGAGGCTCCTTCGGAAGCGGAGATCAAGATTGGTTCTTTGGAACCGTCCTCGTTCAATCCTCGACCAATCACAATCGTGATGGGTTTCAAAGTCCAGGTCTGGCCATCGAGTTGCGTGCATTCTTTGCACAACAGAATTCCGTCGTCGGTCTTCAAACGGATCGTCGGCCCGCGTTGCCAGTCCGTGTCGGCGAACAGGTCATCCAGGTTGCCATCACCGGTACTCACCTTTGGCGGAGCCACCGGCGCAGAAACGATCTCGGGCGGCGTCAACCACGCTGCCACGGTGACTTGATAGAGACCGGCCGACACCACCAATACACACAGGCCGACCAAGTAGTCGCGCAACTGCGTCAGCATGGAGGGTCCTTCGAAACGGACGGCCAGCTGTTTCCTGCTCGCATCAGACGCTCAATCAATTCACGCACCGCACCGGCACCACCTGGCAATCGAGTGATCCAATGAGCAGCTTCACGCGCATCGATCGAGGCATCGTCGGGTGCCGCGGCCAAAGCGACACGCCGCATCACGGTGATATCAGGAACATCGTCTCCGATGTAGCAAACTTCGTCGGCAGTGACATTCATCGAGGTCATCATCTCGGTCGCGGACTGCCACTTGTCGCTGGAGCTTTGGACAACATGCTCAATGCCCAATTCCTTCGCGCGGCGGGTCAACGCGTCGCTGTGACGAGCCGTGATGATTCCGAAATGCAGCCCCGCGTTCATCCAAGCCTTGATGCCATATCCGTCGCGAACGTGAAACGTTTTTGTTTCGGCACCGGTGGAGTCGTAGTACAGTTTGCCATCACTCAACACGCCATCGACGTCCGTCAGAATGCATTTGATTTTGCCGGCGATGTCACGATCTGAAATCATGGGATGGCGGGAGGACAATTCAGTCTCCAGATGAGATGGGGATACAACGAGGCCCATCTTCACCGGATGAGTCGTCTTGATTCGATTTGGCGGTGACTTGGTTTGACGAAGTTGCTTGGCGAATGTCGCCCGTGGCCACCAAGTCTGTGATGTCGATCATTCCAACGGGTTGTCGATCCGCATTCACGACCGGCAGTTCGCTGATTTTACGATCGGAAAGGATTTCAATTGCCCGTGGAAGTCGCTCGTCATCGGCGATGCAAACGGGTTGCTCGGTCATGAACTGTTCGATCGGTTCGTCCAAGCTGGTTTCTTGACGGTGTTGCAACAACCGAGCAAGATCGCTGTCGGTGAAAATACCGGACAGTCGCTCGCTCGCATCGAGCAACAAGATTGCTCCGCTTCGACGCCCCGCACCGCCAATCATCATGGCTTCGCGAATCGAGATGGTTTGGGGTGCAACGCGGCATTCAACCAATGGACGCATGGCTTGACGCACATCGGTCAGCTTTCGTCCCAGCGCGCCACCGGGATGAAAACGAGCAAAGTCGTCAGGCGTGAACCCGCACAAACGCGATGCCAAGACAGCAATTGCGTCTCCAACCGCCAACATCACGGACGTGGAACTGGTGGGAGCCAACCCGTCAGGGCAAGCTTCGCGGTGACGGCCGATTGGCACCACGTGATCGGCCAGCTCGGCCAGCGGATTCTCTCGGTCGGCGGTGACAGCGATGATGCCGCAGGCCTGGTGCTTCAAATACTCAACCACGCGAACGACTTCTTCGCTGCGTCCGGAATTTGAAAACGCGATGACCAAATCTTGGGACTGAACGCGTCCAAGGTCACCGTGAACGGCTTCGATCGGATGCAAAAAATGGGCGGGCGATCCGGTGCTGGCCAACGTCGCCACGAGCTTCTGTGCGATCAAGCCAGCTTTGCCGACGCCGGTTAGAACGATCGATCCCTCGCAGCGGCTGATCCAGGCTGCGGCTTCGGCAGCATCGGAGGATGCGATCGCGGCCGCCTTCTGGATCGCCTCGGCTTCTCGCAGCATGGTCTCGCGGACCAATCGGATTTGGTCCAGCGGCGAAAGCGGCGTCAACGTCGGAATCGACGTGCCGTGATTCAGTTGAGGTTGTGGAGCCACAATCGCTTCCTTGCTCTTGTCGCGGATCATCAGTGCCACGAATGCGGTTTCGCTGGCAGTATCAACGCGCGACAATACCGAAAACATCAGCAGCGTCGCAAGATGAACCCGCCACAGCGTGAAACACGGAATCAGGCCGTCGATCTCACCCAGGAGCAGGCTGAGAAGCCATGTCTCTCACCAGAGGACTGTATCCTGCCAACGGACCCAGATCCGCGGGTTCCGAACTCCGTTCTGCCAAAAACGTTTTGTAATACAACGCGATCATCAGCAGATCCGCGTCGATGTCGGGGCGAAACTCAAACCGATCGATCAAAGGCAATGTCAGGTGCCGAGCGATCTCTCGACGTCGCGCGGGTGTCAGGTAGTGACGTCGCTCAGCGTAAACCGCCAACGTCCTCGCCATACTTCGCGAAATGGCGTAGTCACCGGGAATGAATGTGGCCAACGGAGCCACTCGCGGATCGTCGATTTTGGCAACGGGCAATTGCCATGTCTTCTCATCGATGATCACCATTGTGCCGCTGGCAATGTCACCGAGCCGCTGCATTCGCCGCGTGCTGATCACGCAAATCAGCCCCACCATCCCAGTGGGAATCAAAAACACCGGCGGAATGTCATCACCCAGACTGCTGAGCGCCGCGACAGGAGCCAGGTCGGCGATCCGCAGCAGATTGCGAAGCACGGCGCGTTTCCCGTTGATCGGACACCCATCCACGTCAATCACTCGGATGCCGCAGGCCCATTTCCCAACCGTGCGACCGTTGAACCAAGCTTCAAACGCCGCGCCGTAAAACCAGCTGACCAAAAAGTAACTGATGATCCCCGCCGCCAAAGCAAATGCCCCGAGGCTTTGCAGACCCGACAAACCGATGAACAACAGCAAGAACAACCCGATCGCGGCGATCACGGCGGTTCGCACCAACAGATCGATGATGTAAGCCGGCAATCGTCGAAATGGACCGGCCAACTGATATTCAAATGCAATGTTCTCCGGCGTCACAACACCGATCGTGGTGTCGAGCGCGCGCTGGGATTCAGCATCGGGTTGGTTTTCATTGCGTGGCATGGTGGTGCTACTATATCAAGCTTTCCCCCCTTCATCCCACCTCTGTTGTCGATCGCGAGCTTGTTTTGACATCCCCTGAATCGGAACGCCGAGATCCGCCCAAGCATTGGTGGCGGATTCTGACCAACATTGGCCCCGGCCTGATCATCGCCGGATCGATCGTCGGCAGCGGCGAACTGATCGCGACAACCAAAACGGGTGCCGAAGCCGGGTTCACACTGCTGTGGTTGATCCTGCTGGGATGCGTGGTCAAAGTCTTCACGCAAGTCGAAATGGGTCGCTACACGCTCAGCAGCGGCAAAACATCACTGCAAGCCTTCAACGAGTTGCCCGGCCCGCGACTGGGTCGCCACGGCAATTGGTTGGTCTGGGCTTGGGCGGTCATGTGGCTGGCCAGCATCGGACAACAAGGCGGAATCGTCGGCAGCGTCGGTCAAGCGGTCGCGCTCACCATGCCCGCCACAGCCCATGGAGTCTCCGAAAATCGGGTCGCCGACGCGGAGCAATTGCTAACGTTCGAACGATACGCCGCCCGATCTGATTCCGATGGTTCCGCGGAAGAAATCTCCACACCTCTCAACAAACTTGACGACCGTGAGGCTGAAGTCGTCGCGCTGCGGATCGCTCACGAACTGGAGCACGGCAAAAACGAACCGCCCGACATCAAGCTCTGGGCAACCATCATCACGATCGCCACCAGCGTCCTGTTGTTTGTTGGCCGGTACGGTTTGATCCAAACGTTTAGCACGGTGCTCGTCGGATCGTTCACGTTGCTCACTCTCATCAACTTGTTCTTGTTGCAGGGAGAAGTCGACTACCGCGTCACAACGCAAGAGTTCTTTTCCGGATTGAAAGGTGCATTGCCTTCCTCCGCCAACGGCAGCACAGCCGTCGCGACCGCGCTAGCCACCTTTGGAATCATCGGAGTGGGCGCCGGTGAGCTGGTGGCGTACCCGTATTGGTGCCTTGAGAAAGGCTACGCCAAGTTCACAGGTAAGAATGACGGAACGCCTGAGTGGCGCGAACGTGCGACCGGATGGATGAAAGTCATGCAGGTGGACGCGTGGGGATCGATGTTGGTCTACACCTTTGCAACCGTTGCGTTCTACTTGCTCGGTGCCGCCGTGCTGCACCGAGTGGGGTTGAACCCAGAGAAATCCGATTTGGTGCGAACACTGGCGGTGATGTACGTGCCGGTGTTTTCGAACTGGGCCGCGGGACTGTTTCTGTTCGGCGCGATCGCGGTGTTGTACAGCACGTTCTTTGTCGCTTGTGCCGGACACGCGAGAGTCTTCTCGGACGGGCTGCGAGTGGTCGGATGGATCGATGACAGCCAAGCGACGCGAGACAAATGGGTGCGTGGCCTCGGTGCGTTCTTCCCGATCATGAGCTTGTTCTTTTACCTCGCGTTCCCTTCGCCAGCCAAACTGGTGCTGATCAGCGGGGTCACCCAAGGCGTGGTGTTGCCAATGATCGCCGGGGCGGCGATTTGGTTCCGCTACAAACGATCCGTCGACGGTTTGCGTCCCGGCAAGCTCTGGGACGCCATGCTGTGGTTGTCCGGCATCGCGATGTTGATCACCGGTGTCTGGACCATCATCGCCACCGTGACATGAGTGCCAACATCATTCCAAACGTAGCCGGATTCGCCAGAATTCGGATTCAAACGTCTTGATGCATTCCGAATTCTTGGCGAATCCGGCTACGGCGTTTGTGCACCAAGTAGGCCATGTCTCACATGGCACCACAGCCGATGCTTTGGAACAAAGCGAGGCGTCAATCAAACAAACCCTCGCGAGTTCGATCAGGTAACGGCCCGCCAGCATCGCCAGGTGGGACCTGGCCTACGGTGAGTTAACCCAACAACTCGGCGGCTTGATCGCACAACAACGCTGCTTCTTCCGCGGTGGGGGCTTCGGCGATCATGCGGACAATTGGTTCGGTGTTGCTGCCACGAACCAACAACCAACGATCCGACCATTGCAATCGCATCCCGTCGCCACGGGTGGCTTCCGCGTCGGTGAACTTGGCTTCCAACTTGTCAAAGACCGCTGGCAATCGTTCGGCTGAAACACCCGCTTTGCTCTTGTGGATGCTCAACTGCGGAAGTTCATCGGCCAACTCGCTGAGCGGTTGCCCGGTTCGTGCCAAGAGTGCCAACGTTTGAGCCATGCCAACAAAGCTGTCGCGAACGTAGCCCACCGTCGGATCGATTGGGCCGCCGTTGCCTTCGCCGCCATAAGCCGCCTTTTTCGCGATCATCAAATCGCACACGTTGGCTTCGCCCACCGCGCTACGATACGTCTCTACGCCGTGCTGCTTCGCAATCAACGTGCTCATCGAACTGGTCGCCCCGTTGATCACGATCGGTCCTGACGTGCGACCGGTTTCCATGGCTTGCCGGACACACAATGCCAGCGTGCATTCTTCGCCGATATAGCGTCCCGTTTCGTCGATCAACGCCAACCGATCGGCATCAGGGTCTTGGCAGAAACCGACCACGCAGTTGCGGCCCGTCACGTCAGCAGAAATGCCTTGTAGGTTCTCGGCAGTGGGCTCGGGCGTGTGAGCGAATTTCCCCGTCGGTTCGTGCCCCATCGCTTCGATGATGCATCCCAACGCTTCCAGCAATCGCACGCCGAGCAATCCGCCCGCGCCGTGGTTGCTGTCGATCAGCACGCGAAATTGTTTGGCTTGGATCGCATCGACGTCGACCGTCGCCAAGACTTTCTCGAGGTGGGCCGCGTGGGGGTCGTCGACGGAGCTGACCTCACCGATTTTGTCGTACGTCGCCCATTGATTCGTCCCGGCAAAATAAGCGTCACGAATTTTGGCTCCGGAATCGGCGTCGAGAACTCGACCGTCGCCGCCGAACAATTTGATCCCGTTGTATTCCGGCGGGTTGTGGCTGGCCGAGATCGCAATCGCGCCGACGGCTTCCAGTTCTCGAACCAGCACACCAATTGTGGGTGTCGCGGCGACGTCCGCGTCGACCACATCGCGTCCCGAAGCGGTCAGCGCGGAAATGATCGCACTGCGAAGCATCGGTCCTGTCGTGCGTCCATCGCGTCCAATCACGATCTTGCCTTCGGGCATCGATGCCGAGAACGCGGCCGCGAAACGCACGGCAACTTCGGGTGTTAGGGTTTCACCCAAGATGCCGCGAAGGCCGCTGACACTGATAATCAATTCACTCATGGGACACGCAAGTAGACTGGATCGAGGAAAAACGGTGATGATGAAAGTCGGTGGCACTCGAGGGCCGAACTCGGACTGAGCATCGTACCAGGGACACGGGAATTCGCGTATATTCCCCGCCGAACATTCATTCCTGCGGCAGCGTCCCTTCGCTATCCGCGTTTCGCGATTGTTATCTGATCACCATGCTCACATGTCTCCAAGGAAGCCGGTTGATCGACCCGTCGGCAACAGGAGCCAAACCGGGCGGCGAGGTCGCGGATCTTTGGTGGCGTGACGGTCGTTTTGTTTCCGCTCCTGAATCGGGAACCGTCGCGGATCAAATCATTGACGGCAGCGACTGCATCACGATGGCGGGCGGCATTGATTTGCACACGCACATCGGCGGCGGCAAAGTCACTCTGGCTCGCATGTTGTTGGGTGACCAGATGCCACCCTGGCGAGAAGCCACACGCCTTGCTGGCGAAGACGCCGCGTCATGCGAATTCCTTCCGGCAGCATCCGTGACCGCGTCACGTTACTTGGACATGGGATACACGACGTGCTTCGAGCCCGCTGTGATCCCCTGCAACGCGAGATCCGCACACGCAGAAATGGCCGACGTCCGCGGGCTCGACACCGGCGGCTATTGCTTGCTCGGTAACAACGATGTGCTGTTGCGATTGATCGCCGATGATGAACCGCAAGAAGTCATCAATGCCTATGTGGCTTGGATGGTTCAGGCGACTCGCTGCATCGCGGTGAAGGTCGTCAACCCAGGCGGCATCAACGCGTTCAAATTCAACGAACGCGAAATGGATGTCGACACACAGCATCCGAAATACGGAATCACTCCCGGCCAAATCATTCGCGTGCTTTGCCGAGCGGTTTCCGAGATTGGATTGCGGCACCCGTTGCACGTTCACTGCAGCAACTTGGGCGTGCCCGGCAACATTGAATCAACGCTGGCAACGATCCGTGCCGCCGACGGTTACCCGATCCATTTGACGCACGCTCAATTTCACAGCTATGGCACCGAAGGCCCGTACAAATTTTCTTCTTCGGCGGCGAAGTTGGCCGATGCACTGAAAGCCAACCCCAACGTGACATTGGATGTCGGACAAATTCAGTTTGGGCAAACCGTCACGATCAGTGCGGACGCGATGCACCAATACGACAATCGCAATCTGGCAAAGCCTCGCAAATCCGTGTTGCTGGACATCGAGTGCGAAGCCGGCTGCGGTGTCGTTCCATTCAAGTACGCACGCCGCGAATTTGTGCACAGTTTGCAATGGGCGATCGGGTTGGAACTGTTCTTGATGGTCGATGACCCGTCGCGAGTTTTCTTGACCACCGACCATCCCAACGGCGGCCCCTTCACCGCCTACCCGCACCTGATCGCTTTGCTCACCGACCGCTCGCTACGAGAAACGGCGCTTGCTGAAATTCATTCCGACGCGGCCGCGGCCACCTCACTCGCGGGCATCGATCGCGAATATTCGCTGGACGACATTGCAGTGATGACGCGATCCGCACCGGCGTCGATCTTGGGTTTGTCCGATCGAGGTCGATTGCAACCCGGATGCGTGGCCGACGTCGTCGTGTACGAAGAGAATGACAACGCTGAAGCCATGTTCCGCACTCCGCGAGACGTTTTCAAACAAGGCGTTCGGATTCGTTCACGAGGTCAAAATGTGGACGTGGGAGATTCCATCCAACGCGACCACACGTTGGCCGCAGCGGTCACCGTCGATCCCACTCACGTCCCCAAGTTTCGCGAAATGCACGCTCAAACAGGAACGTTCGCGTTGGACCGACTGCAGATCTCCCAGGGCGAGATGGACGATGTGATCGGCACGCGATTGATCGAAACGGCTCGATCGGAGAACCCAAATGGCTGACTCGAGCAAAACATCCAAGCCGATCTCGATCGCTGGCGTTTCGATCGAAGACACCTTTGCCGAAGCCTTTGACATGAAGGCCACGCGATTGATTTTGACCGCCGATGACCGACGCTGGTGCGAGGAATCCGCGAGGGCGATGTGCGGGTTCGGAACCAGCGTGATTGCCTGCGGATTGGAGATAGCCGTCGAACAAACTTTGACGCCTGACCAAACGCCGGATGGTCGGCCCGGCGTTGCGATCCTGGCCTTCGGCATGTCGGGCAAGGATCTTGAAAAACAAGTCCCACGGAGGGCCGGCCAGTGCGTTTTAACTTGTCCGACAACCGCGTTGTATGGCGGCATCCCTGGCGGCCGAGACATCCACCCGAAACGAGTCCCGATCGGAAAGTCACTGCGATTCTTTGGCGATGGGAACCAGATCAGCAAGCAAATTCAGCACTTGGGCGCAGATGGAAAATCGCGTCCCGTGCGTTACTGGCGAATTCCCGTGATGGACGGTGAATTCGTTTGCCAACATGACGTCGGCCGAGTCGATGCCATCGGCGGCGGCAACTTCATCATGGTCGGACAAAGCATGCAGTCCGTCACCGTCGCCAGTCGCGCGGCCATTGATGCGATGCGAGAATTGCCCGGCATCATCACGCCGTTCCCCGGCGGAACGACTCGCAGCGGATCCAAAGTCGGATCAAAATACGCCGCGTTATTCGCGTCCACCAACGACGCTTTCTGCCCGGTGCTTCGAGAAGTCACCTCTTCGGATTTGCCAGCGGAAGCCAACGCGGCGATCGAGGTGGTGATCGATGGAATGTCGTTCGACGAGATCGCCGAATCCATGCGATCCGGCATCACCGCGGCTTGCGAAGCGGGTGCCTCCGAAGGATTACTGAGCGTGACAGCGGGCAACTACGGCGGCAAGCTCGGCCGACATCACTTCAAGCTGCACGAGTTGTTCGACGACCAATCGACATCGTCGGATTCGGAGGCCGGACAATGAGCAAAATCACTTTGCGTCTGCGATCAGATTTGCAATCGCCGCTGGATGCTTCCAGCATTCGATTGGACGAATGGGTTCAGCTTTCCATCGAAGAGATCGAACGTTTCGAGCTGCGTTCTCAATCGGGTCCGGTTGCAATCGGTGACCTGTTTGAGGTCTCGGTGCAATCCGATGTTGCAATGCCACGATTGGTCATCGATGGCTGCCTGAGACTCGTTTCGGGAATTGGTTTCCAACACAAACTGGGCGAGATCGTTTGCCAGTCCAACGTCGGCGATCACGCAGGAAGCTGCATGCTGGGCGGCCGCATCGTGGTGCATGGCAACGCGGGCGATCACCTGGGTTCACCAATGGGTTCCCGCAATGTTGGCATGAACGGAGGCCAATTGATCGTCAATGGCTCTGCTGGTGACGACGCGGGACATCGCATGCGTCGTGGCGAGCTTTGGATTGATGGCGACGTGGGAACGCGGCTTGCCACTTGGCAGGTCGCGGGCACGATCGGCGTGGCCGGAAACGTCGGACCGAACATCGCTTATGGAATGCGACGCGGGACGTTGATCTTTGGCCGGCAGCCAACACTCGATGCGAATCGGTTTTCAACACCGATTCCCCTGCGGTCCGCGTTTGTGAGTCTGCTCGGCAGAAACTGCCAAGCGAGTTGGCTGACACCCGAGTTCTTGAAATCGCTGCGTGTTTGCCGAGGCGACCGCCAGATCGACGGTCGTGGCGAGATTTGGATGCCGTAGTCGGCGCCCCAATTCGTTGCGTTGAAATGTCCGGTGGAACCGAACTTACTTCACGACAAACGTTGGCTCGATTAGCGAATCAGACTTCGACCATTTCTTCGGCTTCTTCGTCGCTCCAGCTTTCTTCGCCTTCGGGAGCGTCGTTCATGCCCAATTCTTCGAACTGCTCATCGGACAGTTTGACGTAGTTCAGCGAACGCAGGACTTCCAAGACTTCGCTGCAAGTCGGGAACATTCGGCCCGAATCACGCTTGTAGTCGTCCATCGCTTTCATGAACTCGACTTCCTGGTCGCTGTAGTCGCGTTCGCAAGTAGTGGGGTCAATGTGACGACGACGTTGTTTCTTTCGACGAGGCTGATCCATCATGCCCGCATCGCTTGCATCGGCGTTTCCGTCACGACGTTCGTTGCGACGACGATCGATGGTCACAACTTCGTCACCAGCACTGCCATTTTTAGTGCTGTTGGTGGCGGAATCGTTAGGCGATGTTTTGGCAGTTGTCGGCATGGGTTTCCTCGTGCAATAAGAAACAGTGCGAAGTTGGGATGCGGACATTCCGTCCAATCCCTCAAAGATCTAGAAGCGTGTGACCGAGAGTTCTTGGCCGTACAATGAGTAGCACGCGGGTTAGGTTCCGGCTGAGTATTCCGGCGAGTTTGCCGGCCAGGCAAACTGAAACACCGCGAAAGCGTGCCGGATATGCCGGTTATGCGGCATGCCATTCATTGACCGCATCTTTTCTTTTGGATTTGACTTCAGAATGCGGCAAGGCAGTCTCTCGACTCGGCACCTGACGGAACTCCCCAGCCGACAGCCGTTGACGATGTTTGCCGCCACGGGCCTGGCCGGCCTGACACTCAACCATGTTTGGCCTCAGCCCATGCGGTGGTGGTTGAGTGCGATGATCGCGATGGTGGTCCTCTGGGTCCTGGTCTGGTTCAGTCCCAAACCGGCCAAGTTGAGCAGTCCTGACAACTGGTTGCGTACTCGATGTCGAACAGCGTGCTGGTTCGGATTTCTACTTTTCGCTTTCGCAGGAAGACACGCACTGGATGAACAGCAATACGCATCGGCAACAATCCGTGAGGTGCTGACGAACGAGGAAGAGCCAACGGTCATGATCGCGGTGGTCGACGAGCCCGTGCGATTGCAACGCGATGCTCTGGAGAACACGGTCGCGAGAACATCGGGTCTCGACGGGATCCGCGACAGCAATGCGTACGATCGCGAAGTCCAGTATCAGACACGGTTGGTTGTCTGTGTGCGAACGATGCGACGAGGCACTCGCGACGTCCCGATCACTGGGCGAGTGATGGTCATGGTCGATGCGGAACGAGAAGATTTGAGACCCGGTGATCTGGTGGAGCTGTATGGTCGTATCGCTGCGATTCCCCCACCCAGCAACCCGGGCGAAACGGACCAACGTATCGCGGCCAGGCGGCAAAACATTCACGCTCGCATGCGAGTTGGCTCGGCCGATCAGGTTCAACTGTTGCCAGGCGGCGATGTCGAACGTGATTCACTGGCGTGGGATATCTCTCTCCAGCGATGGTTGGCCGATCGTGCCGCATCGGCTCGCGATACAATTCTGAATCAAATCGAACCATCGCAACGCGGACTGGCGCTCGCGTTGACACTCGGCCAACGGGATTTCCTGGACCGGACCACCAACGAGCGACTGTTGGTCACCGGCACCGCACACCTGCTGTCCGTCAGCGGATTGCACTTAGGAATCATCGTTCTGTTGACGGGAGCGGTGGCCGGGTTGTTGCGATTGCCAATCGCCGGTTCGGTGACGTTGATCGTGGTGGTGATGCTGTTCTATGTCGCCATCACCGGTGCTCGTCCGCCAGTGACACGAGCCGCGATTTTGATGTCGACGGTCATCCTAGCGAGGTTGCTTGCTCGGCCCCATCATCCGCTGAATTCACTCTCCTTGGCGGCCATCATTCTGATGCTGTGGATGCCGGCGGAGATCTTTGGAATCGGTGTGCAACTGTCGTTCTTAGCAGTCGCTACCTTGCTGCTGTGCGGACGTCCTTTCTCGAGCGCACTGACACCCGCAGCGGAAACGATTCGGGTGGAGGAACGCTTTGACGAACTTGCCCAGCAATCGCAAACCGCATGGCGAAGAGTTTTGACCTTCGCCACCTCGTGGACCGGCCGAGTGCTCTGGTACAGCGGCGCGGTGACGCTGATGGCTCTGCCGCTGGTCTGGTCACAATTCCACGTCGTCTCACCGATCAGTGTCATCGTCAACGTGATGCTTTCGCCATTGATGGCACTCGCATTGTCCGCCGGTGTGATGACGATCTTGGCCGGATGGTGGTTCCCTTCGGTGGCTTGGATCCCCGGAGGAGTTTGCGGGAAATTGCTCTCGATCATGCAGTGGATGATCGATTCCGCAGCCAACCTAAGCGGAGGTCACTTCTGGTTGCCATCGCCACCGACATCATGGATTGTTGTCTTCTACTTGGGGTTGGTTGCCTGGGCCGCAGTTCGACCGCTGGTGTCTTCTCAAGGAATTCGTCGCGGAGTGATCGATGCCGGTTTGCTGGTCAGTTGGATCGGAATCGCGTTTGGGCTGGCGACCTACCCGGCGGAGCTTCCCGAACAAACGTTGGAGGCGACCTTCGTCGATGTGGGCCACGGAACCGCGACGATCCTGCGTCCCAACCAAAACGAGGTGTGGCTCTATGATTGCGGCTGGATGGGCAACGCCAACGCGACCAGCCGGAACATCGAGGATGCGCTGTGGTCCTTGGGAGCCACTCACATTGATGGAACTTTCTTATCCCACGCGGACACAGATCACTTCAATGCGCTGCCGGGATTGGCCAAGCGGTTTTCCATCGGCGTGATCGTCGTTCCGCCCGGATTCTTTGACGGAGAAGGGTTTGCGTTGACCCAAGCTTCCGAAACGATTCGCCAGCACCGCATTCCTGTTTTGGAAATCCATCGCGGCCAGCGAATTCGCCAGACCGGTTCGAGCTGGCTGGATCAAATCGAAGTGCTGCATCCGCCGGAAACGAGAATCGAAGGCAACGACAACGCGAATTCGTTGGTGCTGAGGATCGATTCGGGCGATCGAGTTCTGTTGTTGCCAGGTGATTTGGAGCCACCGGGCACCGCGGTGCTGACCAACACGCCTCGTCCGCCACCCGGTGGGGTGATGATGGCACCGCATCACGGCAGTTTACGAATGGACGCCGAGGCGGTTCTTCAGTGGGCACGGCCATTGGAAACCATCGTCAGCGGAGGCCAGCGGGCCGCCAAGCCCGAAGTCACGGAAATGCTGTCCGCTGCGGGCGGCGGCGTGCACGTGACATCCCGCGAAGGTGCCATCCGAGTGCGAATGGGCGGGGACGGTGGTCTCAAGATCCGCGCATTCTCTCAACAACCGTGGTGAGTGATCCCCCTCGAGGCTGACAATTTTTCAGGTCGGTGTACGATAAAGCCATGATGGATTTTTTGCGTCAAATTTCAGTCACTTGCTTCACTGCCAGCTACCTCGTCGTGCTGGTTTTAGAGGCGTTGCGTTTTCTCGGTCGCGTCCCCGGCCGCGGCCTGGCCGTGATCGTGATGATGGTGCTGGGTATTTTCACTCACGTCACCTATCTGACCCTGCGAGCCGCTTCGATCAGCAGCGACGCCAACATCGGACGTTTGGCCACTTGGACGGATTGGTCGCTGATGGTCGCGTTGGGATTGGCCATCGCATTTTTCGCTTTCTATCTGAGACGCCCCGACACGATCATCGGGCTCTTTTTTCTGCCAGCCATTCTCGCGATGATCGCCCTTTCGCGGGCGGTCAGCCACATGCCTGCGTTCGAGCGAAACGAAGCGGTCGAAGTTTGGCGAGGCGTCCATGGCGCATCGATGATGCTGGGCTCCGCTGCCGTGCTGGTAGGCTTTTTGGCGGGGGCTATGTACCTCGTCCAGTCATGGCGATTGAAACGCAAGCAGGCAGGTTCGTCACTGCGATTGCCAACGTTGGAAACGCTGCAAGACCTCAACCGAAGTTGCCTGGTGATTAGCACCGCCTCGGTTGGTTTGGGTTTGGTTTCCGGAGTCGTCATGAACTGGAACCGACTTGGCGTGATCCCTTGGACGGACGGCGGCATCATCTTGTCCGGCGTTCTGTTCCTGTGGTTGGTCTCCGCCACGTTGGTCGAATACTTCTACGCACCCGCCAGCCGCGGCCGAAAGGTTGCCTACCTGACGTTGGCTAGCTTTGCGTTTTTGGTCCTTGCGATGACTGGTGTGCTTTCCAGCTCACACGGCGCGGACCAATCCGACGCTCCCGGTGTCGCGCCCACTCAAGACGTCGACGTGGATGAAGAGTTGCCCGAAAACGAAGTGGCGATGCAAATGATCGTGCCGCGAGGCCAGTCATGACCCTGAAGATGATCGGGTGCAGCCACCATGATGCTGCCGTTGAAATTCGCGAGCAATTGTCGTTCACCGAAAACGAAATCAGTCGCACCTTCGAACTGTTTGGCCAGCGTTTTGCCGGTGCGGAACTGGTCCTGCTCAGCACCTGCAACCGAGTCGAAATGTACGCGGCGGGCGGCAACTCACCTGCGTTGCAATCTGATGATTTGATCAACTTGGTCGCCGACTGCCTGAACCAATCGCGTGACTTTGTCGCCAACCACATGATCGTTCGCGAAGGCCGAGAAGCCGTCGAACACCTGTTCTTGGTCGCCGCGAGTTTGGACAGCATGGTCGTCGGGGAAGCTCAGATTCTTTCGCAGGTCAAACAGTCCTACGACTTGGCGAACGATGCCGATCGCACCGGCCCAATCACGCACGGAGTGTTCCAAGCCGCGAATCGAACGGCCAAACGCGTCCAAACCGAAACCAGCATCCACCGTCGCCGGTTGAGCGTTCCCAGCGTCGCAATCGGCGAAGTTGTTCCCGAAGTCTTCAACCGCCTGCAGGGCAAACGCGTGGTGCTCTGCGGTGCCGGTGAGATGGCCGAAGAAACGCTTCGATATCTAAAGAACGGTGGTGCGAACAATCTATGCGTCGTCAACCGAAGTCTCAATCGAGCACAAAAGCTGGCCGAAGATTTTGGCGCCGACGCTGAATCGATGGACAGTCTGCACGACCAGATTGTGCAAGCGGATCTGCTGATCGGCACCACCTCAGCCGAAGAACCGATTGTCGACGCATCCACTTTCGCGGTTTTGAATGCCAAACGAGGAGGCCGCATCATGCTGGTTCTCGACTTGGCCGTCCCGCGAGATTTCGACCCAGTCATCGGCGACGAACCGGGTGTCTACCTGTACCAAATCGACGACCTGCAAGCGGCATGCAATCGCAACCGTCGCGAGCGTGAAAAGCAGTGGCCGAAGGCGAAGAAGATCATTGATGAAGAAGTCGATGGCTTCTTTCAATCACTGCAACAGCGCGCCACCGGCCCCGTCATTCGCCGACTTCGCGAACGAGCTGACAAAGTCAAATCCGAAGAACTGCAACGGTTGTTCGGGAAATTGAATGGTTCCACTGACACGGCCATGCAGAAGGAGATCGAGAAGTCATTCGATCGCCTGACCAACAAGTTGCTGCACCCGCCCATGGCTTCGCTGCGAGACGACGCCGCCGATGGACATTCACGAGGTTTGCTGGAGGCACTTCGACACCTGTTCAATCTTGGTGAAGATTCTTAAGTCAGCTTCCAGTGGGTTGTCCGCTGGTTTTTGCCCGCTGACCAACATCCATAGATTCCTCCGGTTAAACTGCCCATCGGTGTCTCCATTCCCCAAAACCCCGCCCGCCAGGCCCCACCTCATGAGCTCAACCGTGAACCGCGTTCTTTGCCTCCTAGCCCTCACCGCTGCAGTCGCATCCTCACCCGCCAACGCTCAAGACAGCGACAAAACTCCGTTGGCAAAATCGATCAAGGGTGCCAAAACCATCTCCTTGTTCGATGGCGAAACCCTCGACGGATGGCGAGGACGTGAGGACCTTTGGTCGGTCGACGACGGTGCAATCCACGGACAAACCACCGACGAAGCCCCGATCAAGCAGAACACGTTTTTGATCCTCGATCGCCCCGTCAAAGGCAGCTTTGAGCTGACCCTGCAATTCAAGATGGTTGGCGGCAACTCAGGCATCCAGTACCGCAGCAAGGTGCTCGATGAAGAAAAGTTCATCGTCGGCGGCTACCAAGCTGACATCGATGCGACCAATCGCTTCGCCGGAATTTTGTACGAAGAAAAGGGTCGCGGAATCCTGGCCACTCGCGGGCAACAAACCACGATCTGGGCGACCGGCGAAAAAACGACCGAACAATTCGCGACCGCCGAAGAACTCGCCAACGGAATTCATCTGGGCGAATGGAACGACTACCGAATCTTGGTTCGCGACAACCAACTCGAGCAGTTCATCAACGAAACTTTGATGATCCGCGTGATCGACCAACAACCCGGCAAAAAAGCCGACTCGGGAGTCATCGCGTTGCAATTGCACCAAGGTCCCGCGATGAAAGTCTGGTTCAAGAACATTCAAATTCGCGAATGGAAGTGAACTAGCGACGCGGGTGCTTCCACCAGCCATCGACTTTGGGTGCGAGGCATTTTCGCACGAAGCACTTCCCCCCATTTCCAACACGCTACCATGTAATCGGAGCGTGAACATGACCAAATCCCTATGGCCATCGGACGACAACACGGACGTGCTGATTCAAGCAGCGCGTCAGGGCGATCCTGAGGCCGTCAACCAATTGCTAGACCGACACCGCGGCCCCATCCGTCGACTGGTGGAGGTTCGCTTGGACCGCAAAGTCCAACGTCGTGTGGATGTCAGCGATGTCGTCCAAGAAGTCTTGGTCGAGGCGAGCGGGCGTCTTCAAAAGTACCTCGATGATCCGGTGATGGCGTTTCACCTGTGGCTCCGGCAGATTGCCTGGGATCACATCATCGACACTTACCGCCGTCACCGTGTCAGCGCCAAACGCAACATGGACCGCGAACAACCGATCGCGGGCGGCGGACGAGTCGACGAATCCTCAGTTGATTTGGCGATTCAGTTGTGTGACCCAGCGATGACGCCGGCCGCCGTCGCGACGCAGCGGGAGATCGCCGGTCAGGTCGAAGCTGCGATTCAGAAATTGGACGAGGGCGACCGCGAAGTCATCCTGATGCGTCACTACGAGCACCTTTCAAACCTTGAGATTGCTGAAGTCCTGAACCTCAATCCACCCGCCGCCAGCATGCGATACTTGCGCGCGGTTCGGCGGTTGAAAGCAGTGCTTGAGGAAGACAAGGAAAACTTCGGCGTCGACAACGACTCGCAGGGTTGAGGCTTCGATGGCCTCTTCACAAGACCCTTCGCATATCGGCTCGCCCGAGGAGGCTCGGTCGCATGATCAGTACCTCGCCGATGTGCTGGCGGAACTGACTGACAAGGTTAGCCAGGGCCAGGCTGTCGACTTCGCTGCCATTTGTGAGCAGCACCCAACACTTGCGAACGATTTGAAGCAATTGTGGGGAGCGGTGTTGGTCACCGACACGGCTGGCACGGCTTACGACGAAGCCCCCGTGCGGCCGGATGAACCTGACACTTCCGAAGACTCCTCGACTCGTTGGCGAAGCCTTCGGTTGCCAACCACCATCGGCGACTTTGATTTGCTGGAAGAAGTCGGCCGGGGCGGGATGGGAGTGGTCTTTCGAGCCCGCCAGAGATCGCTCGACCGAGAAGTCGCGATCAAGATGATCCTTCGTGGTCGCTTGGCCAGCGATGCGGATCTGCAACGCTTCATGGCCGAAGCTGCCGCGACGGCATCGCTGGATCACCCCAGCATCGTGCCGGTCTATGAAGTCGGTGACATCGAAGGCCGACCGTTCTTCAGCATGCAATTCATCGAGGGACAAACCTTGTCCCAACGTGTCGCATCCGGCCCGATGGCACCTCGCGAGGCGGCCCGCATGGTCGCTCAAATCGCTCGAGCCGTTTCGGTGGCTCATCAAGCCGGCATCCTGCACCGCGACATCAAACCGGGCAACATCCTGATCGCCGATGACGGACGTCCGATGATCACGGACTTTGGTTTGGCAAAGCAAGTCGGTGCGAAGATGGACCTGACTCGGACCGGGATGTTGGTCGGGACTCCCGCCTACATGTCGCCCGAACAAGCCGGTGGTCGTCGCGGTGACATCGGTCCCGCCAGCGATGTTTATTCGCTCGGCTGCGTGCTGTACTTCGCGTTGACCGGACGAGCTCCCTTCGTCGCGGAATCGCCGATGGAACTCGTGATGTTGGTCACCGAGCAAGACCCCACACCGCCGCGGGCACTTCGTCCAAGCTTGGATCGTGATTTGGAGATGATCACGATTCGTTGTTTGCAAAAACCAGCTGACTTGCGATACCCAACGGCGGAAGCACTCGCCAACGATATCGAAGCCTATCTCGCCGATGAACGGGTTGATGCTCGAAGCGGTCACTTCAACCAAGTCCTCGCACGAGTCTTTCGCGAAACGCATCATGCGGCCGTGCTGGAGAAATGGGGCCTGCTATGGATGTGGCATTCGTTGGTGCTGCTGGTCGCCAGTCTGATGACTTGGCAAATGGCACTGGTGGGAATCAACGAGCGATGGATTTATGTCGCAGTGTGGGTCATCGGATTGAGTGCTTGGGCGGCGGTGTTTTGGAAACTTCGCCAACGGATGGGACCGGTCACGTTCATTGAACGTCAGGTCGCCCATGTGTGGGGCGCCAGCCTGATCACGACAGCCATGTTGTTTCCACTGGAATGGTGGATCGGATTGGAACCTTTGCGATTGGCACCGATGCTGGGTGTGATCACCGCGATGGTGTTCCTCATCAAAGCCGGCATGTTGAGCGGAGCGTTCTACATCCAAACGGTGCTCTTGCTCGCAACCGCCGTCGCAATGGCTGTGTTCCCCTCCGCCGCCCATCTGATCTTCGGCATCGTCGCGGCAGGATGCTTCTTCGTCCCCGGTTACAAGTACGAACGCCAACGAGCACTGCTCGAGCAACGCTAACCCAATCAAAAAAACCGTAGCCGGATTCGCCAAGAATTCGGCCCCTCCATTCACAATGCGTTGGGTCAGCAAGGTAATCCGATCCCTCAATTCATAACCCGCAGCGTTAGCAAGGCCCCCCAACATCCGCTCCAGTTCTTGACGACTCCGACTACGTCATCTCGGTTTCCTCATCTCCCTTCGGCAAAGTCAAGCACGCCGCCGCAACGGCCAACATCGGGATGACCGGAGACCGCATTCTCGGATTGCTCCAATAGACACTGTGCACGACGGTCAACGTGACAACCATCGCGAAGACTGGCCAGGCGTTCGGGTGTCGCCACGAACGCCAGTGCTTGGCGATTCCCAACACGGCCAAGCACAACACTCCCGTCTGATAAATTCCGATCACAAGAATCACCAACATCGAACGATCGGGCGTGCGAGCGGGAAACGGATGCCAAAGGCTCGTCGCCCGAACGAGGCACGACCAAGCAAACATTGCAGGCCGATTCGAAATGGTGGACTTGGCCATTTCATAAGCAACTCGATCATCCGAAACCTCGTCGTCGCCCCTTTCTCGGGCTTCGTACTCAGCAAAGAATTCGGTCGGATCCCATGGCCTGCGTTCCCAAGGTTTCCATCCAATCGATGACTCGTTCAGGGAGTCATAAAATGAATCATTGTTAGCCAAAAGCAACGTGTACCCGCCATGCGTTGTCGCCCAAACCGGATGCCCAAGTTGCGATACATTCCGCAACGTCCAAAGACCAACAGTCGCAACGAGAATTAAACCCACAACGCCGACACGGGCTGCTCGCCGGATGCGACAAGTCGGACCGACGAAGAGCAACGCGGGTACCAACATCGCAGCCCAAACCAAGAACGTCGGCCGGCACAAAACCGTCAGCGATAGCAAACCGCCAAACACAACCGCGTTGATCATGGGCCGCCAAGGTGACAGATCACATGAGTTGGCAGGCGTCCCATCGTCAAACACTTTGTCGACAGGCCTGGGGTTCAGCCTCGCCACCCACCACCACCAAACCATCGCCGTCAACGCGGTAGCGATTGTCTCTGTCATCACGAGCGTCGACTGCCAAAGCAACATCGGGTCGATTGTCACCAAAGCCGCTGCGACATAGGCCGTTCGATCCGACCACCACCGGCGAGCAATGTCCCAGGTCAAACCAACCGTCAGCACGCCCAAGCAAACATGCAGCGCGGCGACCCAACGAGACCCCAAGTGCCCATCGGCGCCAACAAAGAATGAAAGCAACCACGGGTACAACGGAGGCCGAAACGCGGTCGGTGTCGCTTCGCCGCCCTCCCCCATCAAACCGAAGGTGCCGGTTTGGGCCAGCGTTTCCGCAATCACTCGATAGGCATCCGGATCCGCGTCGAGCGAATCCATCTTGGCAAGCACGATCGAACCTCGCACCAAGAATACGAGGATGATCCCACTGACCAACCACAGCCACCGACGATCAGGATGGGTCATACGCCAAGTTGGGTGACAACCAACGCTCAACTTCCGAAATCGGCCAACCCTTCCGAGTCGCATACGATTCGATTTGGTCTTTCGTCATCCGGTCGACCGTGAAGTACTTTGCGTCGGGATGCGAGAAGTACAAACCGCTGACGCTGGCGCCCGGTGACATCGCGTAGTTTTCGGTCAAATTAATACCGGTGTTCTTTTCGGCGTCCAACAAGTCAAACAAGGTTCGCTTCTCAGTGTGATCGGGACAGGCGGGATAGCCCGCTGCCGGTCGAATGCCACGGTACTTCTCTGCGATCATGTCGTCGCTGGACAGGTTCTCTTCCTTGCCGTATTGCCACTGCTCGCGAACTTGCTGGTGCAAGTATTCCGCAAAGGCTTCGGCACAACGATCGGCCACCGCAGAAGCGATGATCGAACTTTCGTCGTCGAGTTCCTTTTTAAATCGCATCGACAATTCCTCAGCGCCCAATCCAGCGGTCACGGCAAAGCCACCGAGGTAGTCATTGCGACCACTGTCGACGGGCGCGATGTAGTCGGCCAACGAACGGAAATCCTTCTGCCCGCGACGCTCCCATTGCTGACGCAAGCAATGGAATCGTGTGCGTTCTTCCATTCGCGACTCATCGGCGTAGACAATGATGTCATCGCCGTCCGATGCAGCCGGCCAGAAACCATACACACCTTTGGCCTGAATCAGTTTCTCACTGATGACTCGGTCGAGCATCGTGTTCGCTTTTTCGAACACCTCTTTGGCGATCGGTCCAACCGTTTCGTCTTGGAAGATCTTCGGGTACTTGCCCTTCAGCTCCCATGTCATGAAGTACGGCGACCAATCGATGTAGTCACGAAGCGTTGCCAGCGGGAAGTCATCGAGCACCTTCGTTCCAACGAACTCCGGCTGATCGATTCGAACTGAATCCCAATCCGTTTTGAATCGCTTCTCGAGGGCTTGTTCATAAGGAACCAAGGTCTGCTTGCGTTCGCGGAAGCTGCTGACCAGCTTCTCTTGTTCGCTGACATTGGCTTCCAAAAATGCAGCGCGAGAATCGTCACTGAGCAACTTTTCCACGACGCCAACACTGCGACTGGCATCCAAGACGTGCAGCACCGGACCATCGTAGGCTGGTGCGATACGAACCGCCGTGTGCTTGGCACTCGTCGTCGCACCGCCGACCAACAATGGCTTCTTCATCCCGATGCGTTTCATCTCTCGAGCGACATGAACCATCTCATCGAGGCTGGGCGTGATCAGCCCCGACAAACCGATCATGTCGGCATTGTGCTTGGCGGCTTCTTCCAGAATCTTTTCGCTGGAAACCATCACGCCCAGGTCGATCACTTCGTAGTTGTTGCACTGCAACACCACACCCACAATATTCTTGCCGATGTCGTGCACGTCGCCTTTAACCGTCGCGATCAAGAACTTGCCGCGGGCTTTGAAATCTTGCGTTCCGGCCTCGATCTTTTCCTGTTCCATGAACGGTTCGAGATAAGCGACCGCCTTCTTCATCACGCGTGCGGATTTGACGACCTGAGGCAAAAACATCTTGCCTTGACCAAATAAATCACCCACCACACTCATCCCAGCCATCAACGGACCTTCGATGATGTGCAAGCATTTGTCGTAGTGCTGGCGAGCCTCTTCGGTGTCTTCAACGATGTATTTGTCGATGCCTTTGATCAGAGCATGCTTCATCCGCTCTTCAATGGAGTTTTCTCGCCATGCCAAGTCTTCGCCAGACTTCTTCTTGCCGCTGCCTTTAACGGTCTCAGCGAATTCCAACATCCGATCCGTCGCATCGTCACGGCGATTCCAAAGCACATCTTCGACATGCTCGAGCAAGACCTTCGGGATCTCTTCGTAGACTTCCAACTGCCCCGCGTTGACGATCCCCATGTCCAAACCCGCCTTCACCGCGCGGTACAGAAACGCACTGTGGATGGCTTCGCGAACCGGGTCGTTACCGCGGAAGCTGAAGCTGATGTTGCTGACGCCGCCGCTGGTCTTCGCACCAGGACATTCTTTCTTGATCCGTTCAACCGCGTTGACGAAATCAACCGCGTAGTTGTTGTGCTCCTCCATCCCCGTCGCAACCGTCAGGATGTTGGGGTCAAAGATGATGTCTTCTGGCGGGAAGTGGGCTTGGTTGACTAATAAGTCGTAAGCTCGTTTGCAAATTCGGACCTTGTTGTCCTCGTCGGCTGCTTGGCCCTCTTCGTCAAACGCCATCACGACCGTCGCCGCACCATATTGGCGCACCAACCTCGCGCGACGCAGAAATTCTTCTTCGCCGTCTTTGAGAGAGATCGAGTTGACGATCGCTTTGCCTTGCACGTTTTGCAATCCAGCCTCGATGACTTCCCAGCGGCTGCTGTCGATCATCACTGGAACCGCGGCCACGACGGAGTCACCCGCGATCAAACGCAAGAATCGCGTCATGGCTTCGACGCCATCGAGCAACGCATCATCGAAGTTCACGTCGATGATCGTTGCACCGTTCTCGACTTGTTCGCGCGCAACCTCGACCGCTTCGTCGTACTCTTCGTTGCGAATCAAGCGAGCGAACTTGCGACTACCGGTCACGTTGGTGCGTTCACCGACCATCGTGAATGGGATCTCGGGCCGCATCACCATCGGCAACTGACCCGACAACCGAGTCCATACTGGACCGCCCTTGTCGTCCTGCTTGGGTTTGCAATTCTTGACCCGTTCCGTCATCGCACGGATGTGATCGGGAGTGGTTCCGCAACAACCACCAAGAATGTTGATCCAACCATTGTCAGCGTATTCACCGACGATCTCTGCCATTGGCTTGGGGTCCAAGTCAAACGCGCCCATCTCGTTGGGCAACCCAGCGTTCGGGTGGCAACTGATCGGCAGCCCGGTCGCTTTGGACATTTCCTCCACGTGCGGACGCATGATGTCTGGCCCGAGGGCACAGTTCATCCCGACCGACAACACGGGGAAGTGTGACAGTGCCGTGACAAAAGCTTCCACACTTTGACCGCTGACAAACGTTCGGCCGCCTTTGTCGAACGTCCCCGATACCATCACGGGAACCCGCCGGCCGCCTTCGTCAAAGTAACGCTGGATCGCGAACAAACACGACTTCAGGTTCAAAGTGTCGATGGCCGTTTCAGGCAGCAAGATATCCACGCCCGCTTCGCACAGCGATTTCACTTGGGCGTAGTAGCTGTCGGCCAGCTTGTCGAACGTGGTCGCTCGAAAAGCAGCGTCCTCCACATCGGTGCTGATGGCGAGCTGCATCGTCGTTGGCCCAATCGAACCAGCAACAAAGCGGGGTTTGTCGGGTGTCTTCTCGGTCCACTGATCGGCGGCTTTGCGAGCGCACGCGACCGCGGCAATGTTGATCTCGTCGACTAAATCCAACGGGAGGTCAAACTCGACCATCCCGATCGGCGACGCACCAAATGAGTTCGTTTCGACGATGTCGCTGCCCGACTCGTAGTACTTGGAGTGGATCTCGGTGATCTTCTCAGGATGAGTCAGGCACAAAATGTCCGAGAAGTTCTTCAGGTCTTTGTGATGGTCGGCAAACCGGTCACCGCGCACCGCTGCTTCGTCGAATTCCAACCGCTGGATCATCGTTCCCATCGCACCGTCGAGCATCAAAATGCGTTCACGGATGAGTTCGGCGAGAAGCTGATCAGTCGAAGAGGCTTGCAACATGGATGACCCAAAAGCAGGCGAAGGGATGAAAATCAAAAAGGGTTCGCAAAAGACGGCCTTTTCCGGCACCTTTGAACCGATATCTTCGTCGCCGGTCAACAAACGAGCAACCCGAACGGCAGAGACGAACGCAATTTTCAAGTGGGCGACGAGTGCATCCGTCGCTCGGTGGTCCACCACCGGGAAGAGCGCGGGATCGGCAGCGGCCCGTCAGGCACCATTTTGTTGTTCAAGCAGGACACACCAACCAGCCTTCAGGTTCCCTTGTTGGCGTTGCAAGATAGGATGTGGCTCGCGCGTGTTTTGCCACGCCGAACACCTTCCCCAAACCACATTTCTCTATAGAGAAAGCCATCATGTTGATCGATTCGCACCACCACCTTTGGGCCTACGATCCAGAAGAATATGGTTGGATCAGCGACGAGATGAGCGTTCTGCGCCAAGACTTCCTCGCCGCCCAACTTCGCGAGATTGCCGCCAAAAGTGGTGTCGACGGATTTGTCAGCGTACAAGCTCGCCAATTGATGCAGGAAACCGAGGATCTGCTGGCTATCGCTACGGCGGAACCCTTGATTCACGGCGTGGTGGGCTGGATTGGGCTGGCGGATTCTGACATCGAGTCCCAACTGGAATCGATCTCCGGGCGTCCCAAGCTGGTCGGCATGCGACACGTTGTCCAAGATGAACCGGACGATCGATTTCTCGATGGCAAAGAGTTCAATCACGGCGTCTCGCTGCTCGGCCAACACAACTTGGTCTATGACATTCTGATCTTCGCCAAACAGCTTCCCGCGGCAATCGATTTCGCGGACCGCCACGCGAGTTTGCCGATGGTGGTCGATCACATTGCCAAGCCAACGATCTCAGGTGGCAAGATGGATCCCCAGTGGGAACCTCACTTCAAAGAACTCGCCCGCCGCGAAAACCTGACCTGCAAATTCTCTGGCGTGGCCACCGAAGTTCGCGACGCGGAATGGAACATCGAAACCATTCGTCCGTACTGGGACATTGCTTTGGAAGCCTTCGGGCCGCAGCGTCTGATGTTCGGCAGTGACTGGCCCGTGTGCTTGCTCAGAACCGGCCACAAACAATGGCTGGACACTGTTCGTGAACTGGCATCCGAATTGAGCGACGACGAACAAGCCGCCTTCTTCGCCGGCAACGCGATCAAGGCCTATGGTTTGGACGCCTAAACATGTAGCCGGATTTGCCAAGAATTCGGACCGTGATTGGTGCGTCGCCGGATGCCATTGCCGAAGGGAACTCACGGCGGAGACCGCCGTGCTACAGGTTGCCCGCCGACATGGCTCGCCCATGCCCGTCCGAATTCTTGGCGAATTCGGCTACGGAGACATGTAGGCCATGTCTCACATGGCATCCGAACCGATGCTTTGGAACAAAGCGAGGCGAGCAAGCAACGCACGCCAGTGCATCGCTCATTTCATAACCCGCCGCGTTAGCAAGGCCGTCAAAACCCGACCCCTCAACCCGACATCTCGGGATTGAGGCTGGGGTCGTTGTACATCTTCATTTGGCGGTACGTCTTGTGACGTTTGTGGCCAGCGAAAATGTCATCGATCAACGTCTGCAACGACGCCGAAAGATCCGCGTGTTGGACTTGGCAAAGCAACCACCTCGCCTCCACCTTGGATCGGTGCCCGGCATCGACATCCTGCCGTTGCAACTGCTCGGCGTAATGGAACAAACGCAGCGACATGATCGACAACCGGTCAATCGCACTGCCGGGCGTCTCGGTGTTGATCGGAGCGTCCTCGGGAACCACGACATCCGATTGCTGGATGGATTCCGTGATCGCATCGTCCAGCTTTTCGATCCAATCGTTTCGCTGTTGATTCAGCCGATCGATGGAACGTTTGACTTCCGCGATTCGAGCGTCGGTCACTTTTGGATTGCGTGCGACGTCTTCTTCGTGCCACAACTCAAAATTGAAAGCGTGTTGCTGGCACACCCAACCCAGCCAACCCGAGTACGGGTTGGCCATGGGTTCATCGTGCCACCGGCGGACGCAATCGATCTGCAATTGCGTCCAGTCTTGGACCGAACCGGTGACCCTTGGAATGCGGCCTGAATCGTCAGCGGGGCCGCTCACCGGATCAAACTTCTTTTTCGTCGATCCAGTTCATCATGCGGCGAAGGCCGAGACCGATTTGCTCGACACCGTGCAGACGTTCGCGACGACGAGTTGCCTTGAAGAAAGGAGCACCCGCACGGTTTTCGCTGATCCACTTGCGAGCGAACTCGCCTTGTTGGATCTCTTCGAGAACCTTTTTCATTTCGGCTTTGGTTTCATCGGTGATGATGCGTGGGCCGGTGACGTAATCGCCGTACTCAGCGGTGTTGCTAATGCTGTATCGCATGTAGCTCAAGCCACCTTCGTACAACAAATCGACGATCAACTTCAGTTCGTGCATGCACTCGAAGTAAGCCATTTCAGGCTGATAACCAGCTTCGACCAACGTGTCGAAACCAGCTTTGACCAATTCGCTGACACCGCCGCACAAGACAACTTGTTCGCCGAACAAGTCGGTTTCGGTTTCTTCCGCGAAAGTGGTTTCGATGACACCACCGCGAGTTCCGCCGATGCCCTTGGCGTATGCCAAACCGATTTGCTTGGTGGTTTCCGAAGCACCTTCGCCCAGTGCGATCAACGCAGGAACGCCGCCGCCCTTTTCGTACTCGCTGCGGACCAAGTGGCCGGGGCCCTTGGGAGCGACCAGCAGAGTGTCGATGCCCTTGGGAGGATCGATTTGACCGAAGTGAATGTTGAAACCGTGCGAGCACATCAACACGTTGCCTTCGGACAGGTTGTCACGAATCGAATCGCGATAGATGTCGCCTTGAACTTCATCGGGAAGCAGCACGTTGATGACATCGGCTGCCTTGGTGGCTTCCGCGATCGACATGGGTTCGAACCCGTGCGAGACGGCCAAGTCGTAGTTTGCACTGCCGGGACGTTGGCCGATGATGACCTCGCAACCGCTATCACGCAGGTTTTGAGCTTGGGCGTGTCCTTGCGAACCGTAACCCAAGATCGCGACCTTCTTGCCTTTCAGGTGGGACAGGTCGGCGTCGTTTTCGTAGTAAATGGTGGCTGCCATCAAAAGTCACTCAGGGTGTGTGGGGAAAGATGATTTGGAAGGGATCGGTATCGAATCGGTGTTAGGCTTGGACGGTTTCGGCAGCGGGCTCGCTCGAGGTGACTTGCGAACCACTGCGAACCATCGCGATGCGGCCCGTGCGGACCAGTTCGACGATGCCATAGCGATCGATTCGTTCGATGAATGCCTGGACCTTGTTGGCTCGGCCGCTGATTTCGATCATCACTTCCCCTTCGCCGACATCGACGATTTGACCGCGGAAGATATCGACCAATTCGCGAATTTCGCTGCGGACGCCACCTGCGGGAGCCGTGACTTTGACCAACAGGAGGTCGCGTTCGACGTAATCGTTGGAGCTGATATCCAGCACACGCACGACCGTGACGATTTTCTCGAGTTGTTTGCGGACTTGGTCGAGGACTTGGTCGTCGCCGACAACGACAAACGTCATTCGCGATAGAGATGCGTCTTCGGTTTCACCGACAGCCAACGAATCAATGTTGTAGCCGCGGGAAGCGAGCATTCCGGAAATGTGTGCAAGCACTCCGGGCACGTTTTGGACGAGCGCCGAGAGCAAATGACGTTGGTTGGGACTGGCCATGGATGTGCCTGTGAGTCGCCATGTGAGAGCAAAAAAGATCGCCAATCGCGTCGAAGACGCGACAAATACAAGGGAAGGGTCGCGATCAAGAGCGACGCATGATAATTTTGGAGGTTGACGCTGCCAAGGGCTTCGGGCCAAACGCTGCAAACTCGCTGCTTGATCAGCCGTGACAGAGCGGTTCCAGCCTTCGAAAGTTCGCTGTCACTTCGCCGCGGAACACGAATCCGCAGGAAACAGCTCGTCTTTCGAACCTGCTGCTCCCGTTTTTGTCCCTCTTTCACCCACTTTCAGCCCTTTCTGATCCTGAGCGACCCGCCGCATGAGCTTTCGCATCGATTTGCCGGTCTATCGAGGCCCAATCGATCTGCTGCTGTACTTGGTTCGCCGCCAGGAATTGTCGCTGACGGAGATGTCGCTCGCCAAAGTGGTCGACCAATATGTCGCTCACCTGGACGTGCTTCAGGAGCTCGATTTGGGCGAAGTGGGCGATTTCCTGGAACTGGCCGCCACCTTGGTGGAAATGAAAAGCCAGGCGGTCCTGCCCAAAATCGAGGATGAATCCGCAGAAGAAGCCGTCGAGGACACCCACGAATCGCTGGTCGAACGACTGCTACAGTACAAAGAAATTCGCGATGCGGCGGCGGTGCTGGACGAAATGTCCGCTCGCTGGCAAACCCGATTTGAACGCGTCGCCGACGACCTCCCGACCCGTCGCAACGATCCAGCCGACCAACCGATCGTCGAGCTTGAAATCTGGGACTTGGTCAGCGCCTTCGGACGGATCATGCGTGAATCCGCTGGGCCGCCGGCCACCGAAGTCATCTACGACGACACCCCCATCCACGTATACATGCAAAAGATCCACATAGAACTGGCGGCTCAGCCCCGCGTTCCGCTGGTCGACTTGGTGCCCGCCGGGCAACACAAATCGGCCTACATCGGTTGGTTCCTCGCCATGCTGGAATTGACCCGGCACCACGGCGCAGCGGTCGACCAAAACGACCAAGGTGAAATCGAAGTCGTGAGGACCGAACGTTACTCAGACAATTTGAACGTCAACGAAGTCGACAACTACGGCACCGACTCGATCGACAACAGCAACATGCCGATCCGGATGCGTTGATGGTCGATAACATTCCGCTTCTCTCGCATGTCCACAACGGACTGACGATCGAGGGCTACTCGCGCGCCGCGGTGCAAACCTGCTGGCGAGTCAACGAACTCAAGCTGCTCTTCGATGTCGGGGTCCAGCCCTGGGACTTCATGGGCACGCCGACCATGTTCATCTCGCACGCGCACCTGGATCACATCGCTGCCCTTCCCGCGTACGTGTCCCGCCGCCGAATGATGAAGATGGATCCGCCGATCATCTACCTGCCCGATTCAGCGGTCGACATGGCGTGGAAGATGTTGCAAACCTTCCGCAGCCTCGATCGTGGCGCGATGCCGTGTGAGTTGATCGGATTGCTGGATGGCGACGAAACCAAGATCGGTCGTGAGTACGTTGTGAAATCCATGAACGTGCATCACACGATCGATGCACTCGGGTTCATCGTCTACCAACGTCGACACAAACTCAAACCCGAGTACCTGGACCTGCCCGGCGAAAAAATTCGCGACCTGAAGATGGCCGGCACCGAAATCACGACCGAGCAACGCGTGCCCGTGTTCGCTTACACCGGCGACACATCACCCAAGGGATTGGACAACAATCCCGAGTTCTATGAGTCCAAGATTCTGATCAGTGAACTCACGTTTGCTGCGCCCGAACATCGCCGATCGAAAATCCATAAGCATGGTCACATGCACGTGGATGACTATCGCGAACGAGCGGACAACTTCAAGAACGAATTGATCATCGGGTCTCACGCCAGCACGCGTTACACCGACGTCCAAATCCGACGCTTTGTCAAAAAAGCATTGCCCGGCATGCTGGACGACCGGTTGAAACTTTGGATCTAACATGACGTGCATTCCTCCCGGCGGCTGGCCGCAACCACAGTCGCTGTATGTGCACGTTCCGTTCTGTCGTCATCGTTGCGGTTACTGCAACTTCAGCGTGATCGCCGGTCGCGACGAGCTACAAGATCAATACATTGATGCCGTCGAGCGAGAACTCAAAGGCATCGACAACTCCTCGCGAGAGTTGCCGCTGCAAACAATCTTCTTGGGCGGTGGCACGCCAACGCGATTGTCAGCCACACATCTGCAACGACTGCATCGAGCGATCGCGGAGGCGTTCCCAATAGCCGAAGATGCTGAGATCACCGCGGAAGCCAACCCCGAAGACATCTCGCCCGAGTGCTTGGATGCTTTGCAAGCCATCGGCGTCAATCGGATCAGCCTCGGCGTTCAGTCGTTCAACGCCGAAAAATTGCGATGCCTCGAACGCGGCCATGACGAATCCATCGCACTCGATGCGATCGAAGCCGCTCACCAACGAGTCGGCAATGTCTCGATCGATCTGATCTTTGGTGCCCCGAACGAAACTCTCGCGACTTGGCAAAATGATTTGTCGATCGCCGCAGCCTCCTCGATCTCGCATGTCTCCACCTATGCCCTGACATTCGAAAAAGGCACCTCCTTCTGGTCACGGCGTTCACGCGGTGATTTGGCGGAAACGGATGAGACGCTCGAGTTGCAAATGTACGAAGCCGCTCAACAACAATTCTCAAGCGACGGTTGGCAGCAGTACGAGATCAGCAGCTTCGCCCGAGAATCCTTCCGATGCCAACACAACCTGGCCTACTGGGCAGGACGTGGCTGGCACGCCGTTGGTCCTGGAGCCGCACGCTTCGTCGACGGTCGACGCGAAGTCAATCATCGAAGCACGACAACGTATCTGAAACGCATGCTGGCCGGCGGACGTGCAACCGACGAAACCGAGACCATCACATTGGAACAGTACGCTCGTGAACTGGCCGCCTTCGGAGTCCGCCAGCTCGACGGGATCGAGCTTTCCATGGTTCGTGACCGCACTTCAATCAACCTGGAAACCTTGCTTGCCCAAACGCTGACCAAACTTCAATCGATGGAACTGGTCACGCACCAGAATCACCACCTGCAACTCACCCGTCGCGGCATCCTGTTCGCAGACACAGTCGCAACCGCTCTGCTGTCTGAGCCAGAGTAGAACCGCTGCCATCAACTGTTTGCGTCGTTGGGTTGCTTCGCGAAAAAGCTCGAAGTGAATGGGTAAAACTTCCGTGCCCTCGCTTCACACGATAAGCACGTGGGCAGGAACGATCGGGCAGAATTATGTGAGCCGTTTAGACGTTCGCCCCGGCTGTACCTGGCCGCAACGCAGCGCACGCGTAAGCAAGAAACGATGTTTCAGTCTCGGGCAAGTCACGCTGCTCGTTGAATGGGTTGATAGCCACGTGGTCCGCATCGAATCGTGTTGGTGCAAACACTGACGATAAGCCTTCAACAATCTGATCGTCTTTCGTGCAGCTTATCGAGCTCAACAGAGAAGACACACGAGAATACAAAACCTCGACACACCCCTCCTGCCACCCAGTCCTGGCCCCCTACCTAATGCACAAAGAGACGTGCATCTTCATGCGTCGTATGGGTCCATCATGAAAGTCGCCGCGCATCCAAATGCAGTTCATCAAAACTTCATCTATTACGGGTTGTCCGTTTGAAGTGTTAGAGGATCCTGCTTTGATACTCCGTCGTCAAAATCAACCACGACTTGTCTCAACTCTCACGACCCTGCCACAGTCTGTTTGTCGTTTCCCAAAAGCGACTCCAACTTTTCGTAAGAAATGATCGATTTCATTGTCCAGAACTTTCAGGTCGCGCATGTAGACGAGTGCAGTAGGTCTTCTGGTCCGGCTCCTTTGGTATGTGAGACGGCACCTACTGCTTGGCAAGCTTATCTCGCTATTTCAATCGGGCTTGATGCTTGACTAGCAACCTTGTGTTTTCAATGAATTAAAGAGGTAGATTGTGTTAAATAGATGTCGAGATAGGCATGGATTCACTCTCGTAGAACTACTCGTCGTGATCGCGATCATTGGAGTGTTGGTAGGTTTGCTGCTCCCTGCTGTTCAAGCAGCTCGCGAGGCCGCTCGCCGTATGAGTTGTGGGAACAATGTCAAACAGATTGGACTCGCACTTCACAACTATCACTCGGCATACAACCAACTGCCTGTGCAGCGTGGCGGCACCGATGGTGGTGGTTACCTGGGTGGTCACTACGCGAGTTCCAACATAGACAATCGGCTTCAACTGAGTTTCTTGGTGGGGCTGATGCCTTTCATCGAGCAAACCGCGCTGTGGGAACACATCAGCAACGGCGATCCAACTCTTCCGGTTGCACCGAACTTCTACCCACCCATGGGGCCAACGCCAAATCGTGCAACATTTGTCCCTTGGGTGACTGAGATACCAGCGTTCCGCTGCCCCAGCGATCCGGGAACGGGTTTGCCGGCGAACGGAAGAACGAACTATGCCGCATGCATGGGCGATGCAATTGAAAAAGGCAACTCAGGAGCCTACGACTGGGATATGACACCGCCCAATAGCTCGCGCATCGAAAGACTACGTGCGTCTCAGCGAGGGATGTTTGTACCGATGGAAAGCACCAAGTTTCGCGACGTTCTCGACGGGCTATCCAACACGCTCATGTGTGGTGAAATCCCGACCGACATGGGGGACAACGATATTCGCACGCAGCCTCACATTGGCAATAAAGCTTGGGCCGCTGTCATGAACAACCCAAGCTATTGCGAACAGTTCCGTGATCCTGAACGCCCTCAGTTCTGGGACCCCAATGTGAGCAGCGATCTGCAAAACGCGTCCGCTGCCGACCGGGCACGAGGGTTCCAATGGGCGTCGGGTTTCTTGCTCCACACTGGCTTTCAAACAATCCTGCCTCCCAACCGTGAGTTCTGCGTCGACAACAACCAAAGCCCGAACTCGCTGAAGTCCGTGCAAATGGAAGTCTTGGCTCCTGCCGGCAGTCGCCACCTAGGCGGAGCCCACGTATTGATGGGTGACGGAGCGGTGAAGTTCATCACCGACTCCATTGACGCCGGCAACCAAACCGCCAAAACCGTTCGTGCCATCAACGCAGCACCATCCAACGCGGGTGCAAGGAGTCCATTCGGTCTGTGGGGATCCCTTGGGACTCGTGCGTCCGGAGAAGTCATCGACTCCGAGTTTTAGACCTCCGAAATAAATCAACGATTCATGCTGGATGCCTTCGTGAGTATCCAGCCCTATTGGCTGTGGTGATTGCTGCTGAATGCCTTGCCGATCGGCAAGGCAATTCAAAGCGAACGAGCGGCACACAGCCACCCAACATCTTCACATCCCCACCACTGCGCAACGCTAAACAGCTTGCGCACTCAACACTAGGAATTCCAATGCTAAGGTTCGCAATCTGCGGAGTCATTGCTTGCACACTATTCGTCCCTGCTATCGGTTGCAGCGGAAGTTCAGAACCCGAGGTCATCATGGACCTGCAAACAGCCGCCGACATTCAGGCCGAGCGTGATGCTCGTGACAAAAAGTCAGCTGAACAGGCTGCAAAGGAAGCGAAATCGGCACCCAAACAACGATGATGGATCGAAGCGAAATGCTCGGCATTCTGATGCAAGAAAGGACCAAACAAGTCGCGCTTGCTTGGTCGATCTTGCGTCAGTCACAGCTCGCCGAAGATGCTTACCAGGACATGCTGGTGAAGGTCTTCGAGAATGAAAGCGTCTTTGAAGGCCCCCGTCATCTTCGCGACTGGTCCTGGAAAGTTCTCCGTCGCCGCTGCTATGAGTTCATCCGCCGACAAAATTATCGACCATCTCTCCTCGATGAGTCAATTTTGGATTTAGTGGACGCAGATCTCGAATGTCGCGATGCCGATGAAATTAACTTGCGTGTCGATGCACTTCACCAATGCCTCGCAAACCTAACGGTTCACTGCCGCGACGTAGTTCGGCTTCGATTCTCTGAAGGATTGAGCGGCATTGAAGTAGCGGAAAAACTGGGGCGTACCCCGGACACAATTTATAAAACGTTGCACCGAATTTACAGCACGTTGGGCGAATGTGTTCAAGACCGGTTGGGTGCGTGGAACGCGGAGACATCCCACTATGACAGAAGAAGAATTTCAACATCTGACAACACGCTATCTCGAGGGTGTACTCAATGAGGATGAACTCGAAGAACTCGGCTATGAACTAAGCTGTTGTCCGGAACGAGTGAAGCAATTCAACGATGTTCGATTGCTGACAGGTTTGATCCACGAACATGGCCAGAATGCTCGCAATCCTGAGGTTCAATTGGAATCCGCTGCTGCGATCGCATCACCCGGTTGGACGAAATCGAGATGGATATTCCTTGCCGCCCAAGCGGGCTTGGCAGCGTCGATCCTGCTCGCGATCGTGCTTGCGCCTCGTTTCTTTGCTGCGTCACCAGTCGCGACGTTGATTTCAGGAGAGAACGCTTCCTGGGAAAGTGCTCTCCCCACTACCACCGGATCAGACCTTGCCGCAGGTCTTCTGGATTTGAAGACAGGAATGGCAACGATCCAGTTCCGATCCGGCGTTGACGTTTCGATCCAAGGACCAGCCCGACTGGAACTGATTACACCGATGCGGGGAAGAATCCTGTCCGGTAGGGCGAGGATCGATGTACCAAAGTCCGCCATCGGGTTCATCATGGAAACTCCAAACGGCTATGCGGTTGACCACGGTACTGAGTTCTCAGTGAGCGTTGATCCGTCCAGTGATCGTTCCAGTTTCAAAGTCCTTGACGGTGAAATTTCTGTCTACGTTTCCTCAACCGGCGAAAACGCTCGGTTGCGCGGCGTTGGCAAGGCGATCACGGTTGAGTCAAACGCACTTGTCGAAGGAAAACCGATCGAGCCTGAACTTGGCCCTGCTCCTGGCCCCCAAACGCTGATTGTCGGCACTGGCGGTCGTGAAGGCACTGCGATCCGTAATGACAGACGCGAGTTCATCCAGCCGAAATACTTAACTGTCAACCGGCTGATGAAGAAGCAATGGGATCGACGGTCATTCTTTGCCTTCGATCTCTCCAACGTCAACTTCGATGAGGTCGATTCGGTGCTGCTTCGGCTCAACCTTGTCCCCTTTCCCTACGGTCTATTCAGCAGCCTACCGGAATTGAATCGATATGCGGTCTACGGAATCACGAACCCGGAAAAGGTTGGCTGGAACGTTGAATGTCGTTGGCAAGACTCTCCCAGTCCCGACGACGGTGTGATCCTCGGAACGTTTGACGTGCCGCGTAGTCAACAAAACGGAAGCTTTGAGATCAGCAACCAAAGGTTGTTGGAATTTCTCAAAGAACGGAAAGATACCGAAGTGACTTTTGTCATCGAACGGCAGAACCTACCGATCAGGACCAACGACGTCCCATGCCATGCCTTTGCTGGCGTTCCGCATCCCGAAGCCAGCGAACCGAAACTCGAATTCACACTCAAGAAATAGCACTCGCAGGTGGGTTGCAAGACTCACGGTCTATCGATCGCCATCAACCATCCGACCCATTCTCGGAAACCTAACCTAGTGATTTCAAAACACACCATCGCCATCTCATTGGCCATCTGCTGCTTCTACGCTTCCATAGCGGACGCCCAACAAAAACGCCCCAACGTCTTGATGATTTGCATTGATGACATGAATGACTGGTGCGGTTTCCTGGGCGGTCACCCTGAAGCAAAGACACCGCACATGGACAGGCTGGCGGCGAAAGGCGTTACGTTCACCAACGCACATTGCACCGCGCCGGGATGCTCTCCCAGTCGCAACGCGTTACTCCTGGGAGTCGAGCCCCATAAATCGGGGCTTTATCCGTTTTACAAACTTAAAAAAGTCGATCGGAAGGTGCTCGATCGCTACACAAACCTTCCCCGTCATTTCAAAGAAAACGGTTACACCACCTGTGGCGTGACCAAGGTGTTTCACAACCCTGACAACACCTATGAAGAAGACGAAACCTGGGACGAATACGCTTCCTTCGGCGATATCAAAATCAAAGGGGCCGAGGGAAAAGGGTTCATGGCGGACAACAAAGAAAGGAAGAATCGATATTTGAGAGTTTGCGCGGCAACCAACCCGCTCGACCATTTTGTTGACTACCGGACTGCTTCCCATGCGGTCAGCTTCCTGCAGAAGCAGCACGAAAAACCCTTCTTTCTCGCCGTTGGGTTCATTCGTCCTCACATCGAATTCATCACACCGGAAGAAAACTACGACCGCTTCCCCGACGAGATTGCACCACCGCCAATGACGCAGTCTGACCTGGAAGACATTCCCGCGGTTGGCCAGTCGATGGCATTCCAATCCGTCGTCGACCGTTTTGAGCAGCATGACTGTTGGAACGAAGTTCGCCGTGGTTATCTGTCGTGCATTTCTTTTACCGATGACAATATCGGTCGCGTGATGACAGCGCTCGAAGAAAGCACGTACCTCGACAATACCATCGTGGTTCTCTGGTCGGACCACGGATTCCACCTCGGTGAAAAAAGGTCCTACACCAAATTTTCACTGTGGGAAGAATCCACCAGGGTCCCGTTCATCATCTGGGATCCGCGAGGCCAGGATGGCAACGGGAAACGATGTTCGGAACCGGTTGGACTCATCAATGTTTATCGAACATTGTGCGACCTAACCGGCCTTACACCACCGGAATACGTGGACGGAATCAGTTTGGTGCCGTGGTTGAAAGACCCCAAAAAACCTATCGACCGACCGGCGATGACCACTTGGGGGCGTGGCAACTACACCTTGCGAACGAAGAACTGGCGCTACACCCGCTATTTCGACGGCACTGAAGAACTCTACGACCACACAAGAGATCCCAATGAATGGACCAATCTAGCGAGCAACCCAGAACACGAACCAATGAAGCGTGACCTTGCCGAAAAATGGCTACCGAAGTCGGAGGCGCCGAAAGTGCTTTCCGGCAAAGCGTTGGACAATGTCAGGGACGCAGACTCCCCCAATCGCAACCTAACCAACAGATAAACCATGATGCCTCTACTCAAAACAGCCGCGTGGAAACGATGGCTGTTGCTGGTGCTCGTTGCTTTCGCCGCCTATCCGGTCCAGGCCAAGCAAAAAAACGTGTTGTTCATTGCGGTGGACGATCTCAAACCGCTGCTGAATTGCTACGGACACGAACACGTTCACTCACCCAACATCGATGCGCTTGCCGCATCCGGAATGGTCTTCCAAAACGCACACTGCCAACAGGCGCTGTGCGGCCCATCTCGCATGAGCCTACTGACCGGTTACTATCCCGACACGCTCGGCATATATGGAATGGGCCCGGAACGATACAGGTTTCGTCCGCGATTTCCTGACCTGGTCACACTGCCACAGCACTTCAAAAACAATGGCTATGTGACCATTGGGACCGGTAAAATATTCGACCCGCGCAATCTGGACGGCGATTGGAACGGACCCCAGGACGCGGCGTCTTGGACTCATTTCTTCGGACGAAATCCCTACAACGCGAACATCGGTGGGCCGATCATCAGCGGTCGCTATCACAACCCCGCCTTGAAGGATCTCGTTGCAGAGCTGAAGAAGAAAGGTTCCGCATTGGGTCTGACGGACAAAAAGCTGCAGCAATACGTACGCGATCACGGCGGTGGTCCGGCTGTGGAATGCTATGACGTTCCCGACGACGCCTACCAAGACGGTGCGATCGCCAATCGCGGGATCGAACAACTGGAAGCGCTCAAGAACTCGAGCAGGCCATTCTTTCTGGCGATCGGTTTTGTCAAACCGCACCTTCCCTTTGTCGCTCCGAAAAAGTACTGGGATCTCTACGATCGCGAGACACTCGAACTCGCTGCCCACCAGCGATATCCACAAAACTCGCCGAAATGTGCCGAAACCGAATACGTAGAAGCCCGCACCTACAGCGGCGTGCCAACGACCGGCCCCATCTCACCGCCCACCCAAAGAGAACTCATCCACGGCTATCTCGCCTGCGTGTCCTATGTCGACGCTCAGATCGGTCGAGTGATAGCCAAGCTCAAAGAGACCGGTATGCAGGAAGATACGATCATCGTGCTTTGGGGTGATCACGGATTCCACCTCGGCGACAAGCAACTTTGGGGCAAACACACCAACTACGAGCAATCGACTCGAACTCCATTGATCATCGCAAGCCCAGACCTTCCTGGTGCTGGCACCAACCGATCGCCAGTCAATCTCATTGACATCTTTCCAACGCTCTGCGAATTGACCGACCTGGAAACGCCAACCGGGACCGAAGGAAAAAGTCTCGCTCCCATTCTGCAGCACAGTCGAGACTCAGTAAACGAATTCGCCGCGACGATCTTCCCTCACGACAAACACTGGGGAGTCGCGATTCGCACAGAACGTTATCGATACATCGCGTGGTACAAAGGCATGATGACTAAGAAACGCAGCGGAGCACGACTCAAACAAAAACCACAGTTCACCGAACTGTACGACTACCAATCCGATCCGCTCGAGCAAACGAATCTGTCGGGGAACCCTTCCTACAAAGAAATCGAAAAGAAACTCGGCAACATGAACCAAGCGCACGTCGCAGCCACTCAGTACCGACAATTCTCGAACTAAACACGTCGGCAGGAACGATCGGGCACAATCATGTGAGCCGTTTGGGTGTTAGCCCGCGGTTGCACGTGGCAGCATTGGCATCTACCGAAACAGTCCAAATACCAAAGGACTCCTGCCAACCTGCCTATCTACTCGTTGGTCCAAAGAAGCTCATGGTACCTGTCGCCAACGGCAGGTCGCTCGCGGGAAACGTTCCATCCGCCACGCTACGATGCGGCGTCCCGGTTGGCGAGTCTGGTATGCGTCCCGCAAAGAAGAACCCGTAGCTTCGCAGCGTGTCCCAGTCGTCGGAATGGACAAAGAGATGGGTGGGAATCAACTTTTGATAGTCGGTCCTTCCTTCCTGATTCACGGCTTCATTGTGGGCTTTTGCGGCCGCGAATCGCCGATGCAGATCAGCGCGAGCTTCATCGATTTCGGCGTACGTGTAGATCGGTGAAGATGGGTTCTCTCCGCCAATTCGCAGGCTGGTGCGAGTGAAACCGTAGGTTTCTCCAAGCAATTCGAAGAGCTGCAGAATTCTTTCGGGTCCAAAGTGAGCCAGACCGTACAGCTTGTCTTGACGGGCCGGTCCGTGGAAATGGTCGTCCATGTAGTAGAGCTGTCCCTTTTTGCTTCGACCGCCCTCTCCCTCGATCACTCCGGCTAAGAAATTAGGATTGCGAATCGCGTCTCGTAGGAGCTGTGGATCACCTGGGTTTCCGCCTGGCAGCGAATGGTTCCAAAAGTCCCAAGGAGCTTTGACCTTTCGTTTATCGGGTTCTCCATCCGTGTTCCCCAATTGCATACGAAGCTCGGGAACCGCCAAGAGCCGTTCCACGACAGCTTTGTATTTCGCATGGCGCACCTCCGAGCGAATTCCGGTTACTTGGTCAGTGTTCAGTGGCTTGCCGTCGGCCCAGACCCACCCCAAGAAACGAGACAGATCGGCTTGTTGCTGGGCTGTGAGGTCGCCGTACTCACCGGCCGGAGCCGTTCCAGCCATCACAACGGACGCAAACAAGACACAAGCAAGGCACCTTGCCCCTAGGTCTAGAACAGCGATCTTCAAGACAAGGAAACTTCGCATTCCATAACCATCACGGATGTGCGTCAAATACAAAATCGGCTCCCGCATTCTAGCAATACTTACCTGCGACGAACCACACTCGACAGGCTTGCAAACTTATAAGAATAGCAGTTTGAAAGCTAACTGGCTGTTAATTTAGTCGCATACCGAATGACAACAATTAGCCGATGGGCGTTAGCCCCGGTTGGCGTCTGCTCAACCGCCGCCAACTCGGTACGGCTCATTAGATCAACGGCCTGCTACCCCCTAAATGAGCCAGGCATTCCAAACGAGGTGAACTTCCGCATCTTTGCTTGACTCACTGGAAGTTCAGTGAGATCGTTGCTTTGAATCTGGAAAATAGCTTGAAAGAGAACGCTGCCTGACAGAACAATGGGGGCCAATTGTTCTACTCTGTGGGAGCGGCGTTCAACTCTGTTTGCGTTTGCGATACTCCGTCGGCGACATCTTCATGATCCGCTGAAAACTGCGACTGAAGTGTGCGTGGTCATAGAAACCGCAACTTTGCGCGATCTTGGTCACACGCTCGTCCGTTTCTCGCAACCATCGCGCCGCGTTCTCCACTCGAACGCGGATCAAATACTGTCGTGGTGAAGCACCAAACGCCAATCGGAATCGCCGCTCAAAATGGCTTGCCGACAACCCCGCCATCTCAGCCAAGTGCCCCGTCGGAATGTCTTCGCGATAGTGAGCGTGGATGTACTGCATCACTTTTTCCAACGAGTCCGCGCTGCCCGATTGCATCCGCTCGACTTGACGTGAAAAACCCGCGACGCCGATCACACGTCCACGACGATCCTTCAGCGGAATCTTGCTGGTCGTGACCAACCGCGGCGACCCCGCTTCTTCGGGCGCACTTTCGATTCGGTTGATGATCGCTTCCTTCGATTCCATCACCTGCAAATCGTCTTCGCGGTATTCGTCCGCCCGTGTCTTCGGAAAGAAGTCGTGATCGGTCTTTCCGATTGCTTCCGACTCAGACAACACGCCGCAGTACTCACAGCCGCGGCGATTGAGCGCCATGAACCTTCCCTCGCGATCTTTGACGAAGAACGACACATCGGGCATCCAATCGAACAGCTTCAAAATCTCCTGTCCGGGAGCCAAACGAGCGAAAAACGCTTGTCTATTGAGTGTCTTTTTCATGCTGCTTTTTTACACAAGAATAATCGCTTCATGCAAGACAACCAGCGTTCTCCCAGCGAAACTGGTCTTCGAATCAATCATTCCCGAGCGGGGCCACGCTTCGCTCGCATCCCATCGCTCCTGCTGGATCTTGAATTTTGACCCAGACGCCCCGCCGCAACTTCTTGCAAAAATCCGCCGTCACCGCTCTCGCCGCGACCGCTGCCACTCACACGTTGACCGCAGCTCCGCCCAAGGATGAGCCCGAGATCATCGGGCACGGCGATTATCGCTATCGCGTGATTCGCGATTGGGCCCAAATCAGCGCGCTCCGAACGCCGCTTCTCAACTGTCACGAAATGGTGCAGGACAAAAGCGGTCGGCTGTTCATGATCGGCGACCACACCGACAACAACATCCTCGTCTTTGACAAATCCGGCAAACTGCTGGATGCCTGGGGAACCATCTTCCCCGGCGGTCATGGCCTCAGCTTGATGGACGAAGGTGACGAAGAATTCCTGTTGATCACCGATGGCGGATGGACGCTTGATCGCAACGGCAAATCGATCCGCAACAACGGCCGCGTGACCAAGATGTCGTTGGACGGCCGCATCTTGTTTGACATCGGGCACCCACAAACCATTGGCATCTACAACGCCGGCGATCCGTTTTGCCCAACCGAAACCACGGTCGGTCCCAATGGCGACATCTATGTGGCTGATGGCTACGGCAAAGACTATGTGATCCAGTACAACAGCAACGGCGAATACATTCGCCACTGGGGTGGGCACAACAACGAAGACCCCAACATGAATCTGAAGAACGCCCACGGAGTCGCACTCGACACCCGCGACCCGAATCAACCTTTGATCGTCTGCACCTCACGCAGTGAATGTTGCTTCAAGTACTTCACGCTGGACGGCCAATACGTGAAGACGGTTTCGCTGCCGAACATGCGAGTCTGTCGCCCGGTCATCGACGACCAAAACTTGTACGCGGGAGTCTGTTGGTCTCAACCACGTTCGGGAGGATCGCCTTGGGCGGGACACACGGGATTCATGACCATCATGGAAGGCGACCAAGTCGTTTCCAACCCAGGTGGTTCCGAACCCGAGTATGTCGATGGGGTGCTTCAAAAGTCTTACCAACTGGAAAGCCAGCCGATCATGCACGGACACGATGTTTGCGTCGACGAAGACAAGAACCTGTACGTGTGCCAGTGGAACGCCAACCACACGCCGCCGATCAAACTCGAACGCATCTAGTCCGCGCCTGAGTCTGCCCGCCCGGACCGCCCTGCACCCCAGCAACCTTCCCCACAGCTGCTAGTTCAATATGTTCGTTTCGATTCGTTCTTTCCTACCTTTGCTTCTCGTTTGGCCGACGGTGAGTTGCACCGTTGCCATCGCGGCCGACGACATTGATTTCAACCGTGACATCCGCCCGATTCTTTCGGACCGTTGCTACTTCTGCCACGGTCCCGATGAAGCCACTCGGGAAGCGGACCTGCGTTTGGATATCCGAGAAGACGCGGCGTACGTTTTGGAATCGGACGAACTGCTGGATCGTGTTCAAAGCGATGATCCAGATCTCGTGATGCCACCGCCGCACGCGAATTTGGAATTGACCGCAGAACAGAAGGATCTGCTGAAACGTTGGATCGAAGAGGGATCTCCTTATGCCGCCCATTGGTCCTTCGAGAAACTACCTCGAACGGTGGAAGTGCCGCAGGTCAAACAGACTGAATGGCCCAAGCAAACCATTGACCAATTTGTATTGGCGAAAATCGAAGCGGCCGGGCAGCAACCCAACTTGGAAGCGGATCCATTGCGATGGTTGCGACGGGTCACCTTGGACCTGACCGGATTGCCACCGTCGGCGGAAACGATCCGGAACTTCGAGCAAGCCGTCCAAACCGATCGCGAAAAAGCGTACACCGATGCGGTCGATCAACTGCTGCAATCATCCGCGTTCGGCGAACACATGTCGATCGTTTGGCTCGACGTCGCTCGCTACGCTGATTCCTATGGCTACCAAAGCGACAAACTCAACACGCAGTGGCCCTACCGTGACTGGGTCGTTCGTGCCCTGAATCAGAACCTTCCTTATGACGATTTCTTGACCTGGCAAATCGCCGGCGACTTATTGGAAGACCCCACGCGAGACCAGCGACTGGCGACCGCGTTCAATCGCATCCATCGTCTCAACAACGAAGGCGGCGCGGTCTTTGAAGAGTGGCGAATCGAAAACGCGGCCGATCGCGTTCACACTTTCAGCACCGCGGTGATGGGACTGACGTTGGAATGTGCCCGCTGCCACGATCACAAGTACGACCCGATCACCGCTCGCGATTTCTATTCGCTGTCGGCGTTCTTCAATTCGATTGACGAAAGCGGCGTGTACGACCGCACCGAGAAAGTTCCCTGCCCGTCGATGCTGCTTCCCACCGAAGAAGAATCCGCTGCACTTGAGCTGGCTCGCACAAAATTGGCCACATCCGAACGCCAATACGAAACCGTTCGTGCGGATGCCAAGAAGCGTTTTCATGCCAGCGAAGCGGCATCCATCACCGCCGACGACATTCCCGACCTGCGACTCGCGTTGGCGTTTGATCAAGGTTTCGACAACGCCGTCAAACCCATTTATCACCCATCCGAGTCCGATCGATCTTGGGCGAAGATGTGTGACTTGGTACCCGTCGAAGACTGTGAGATCGCTCGCCTGAATCCCACGCTTGCCGACGACGAGAAAGCCCGCTCGGCTGCCAAAGACGATTCCAAAGGAGCAACATCAGATCAACCGGATACCCCAACCAAACGGATGGCATTGAAACTGGATGGCGAGCGCGGTGTGACCACGCATGACATCGAACCGCTCGATCGCTGGACGCCCTTCACCGTCGTTGTCACGCTCAACGATCCTGAACGATCGCCCGAACGCAGCCTGATCGTCCATCACACTCGCGGAACGGACTGCGGCTACAACGGATACGACCTGACGATCCAAGACGGCCACCTCGAATCACGCATGGCTCGGGTTTGGCCTGGAAATGCCATCAGCGTTCGCACGGTGGAACCAATCCCAGCCAACCAATGGCATCAAGTCGCGGCAACCTATGACGGATCCTCCCAAGCATCAGGGCTGAAGCTTTTCCTAAACGGTCGCGAACTGGAAACGGTAACACTGCGTGACGAGCTGAAGAAATCATGCAACGTCGTGGTGGATCACGGTGGTGAATTTGTGATCGGCCAACGCTTCCGAGCCCGCGGGTTCGCCGGCGGCTTGATCGACGACGTCCGACTTTACGAACGCAACCTGACTTCGCTTGAACTGCAAGTTTTGGCGACGGGTGAAGCTCGGCCCGCTGACGCAGCAACGTTCGCGTCCGCGCTGGATCAAGACGCTCGCGACGCGTTGGCTCAACTTCGCCAGGCTCGACATGAATTCGTGATGGCCGAAGAAGTCATCCAAGAGATCCCGATCATGCGTGAGATGGACGAACCTCGCGAAACGCACCTGTTGCTCCGCGGGGAATACGATGCCGAGACCGACGAAACCACACGGGTCGAACGAACGGTTTTGAAAGCCATCCCGATTCCATTCCCTGAGGACGCTCCGAAGGATCGTTTGGGGTTAGCTCAATGGATCACGCATCCCGAGCACCCGCTGACCGCTCGCGTTGCCGTCAACCGACTGTGGGGCAACTTCTTCGCCGATCCGTTGGTCCGCACGCCCGAGAACTTTGGTTTGCAAGGCGACCTGCCAACTCATCCCAAGCTTCTCGATTGGTTGGCTCGCGATTTTGCTGATCACGATTGGGACATCCAACGCCAGTGCCGCAACGTCGTGCTCTCCGCGACCTATCGTCAAGATTCTCGCTGCACGCAGGAACAGTTCAACAGCGACCCGACCAATCGATTGCTTGCCCGCGGCCCGTCCTATCGACTCGCGGCCGAACAAATTCGCGACCTCGCCTTGGCCGCTTCCGGATTGCTGAACCCAGAAATGGGCGGACCTCCGGTGTCGCCTTATCAACCGGGCCAAGACCTTTGGCGAGAATCCAACGGAATGTCGCCACCGTATCAGCAATCGGTTGGTAAATCGCTGTACCGCCGGTCGCTGTATTCCGTTTGGAAACGCACCGCTCCGCTTCCCAACATGATGGTCTTCGACGCATCGTCGCGTGAAGTCTGCACGGTCAAACGATCGCGAACCAACACGCCATTGCAAGCACTCGTGCTGCTCAACGATGAACAATTCATCGAAGCCGCTCGGGTACTGGCGACCACATTGATGAGCAACGAAGCACCCGAACAACGAATCGAGAACGCTTTCTTGCAATTGTCAGGACGACGCCCCGATACAACCGAACTGGAAGAACTCGTCACGCTCTATCAACAAGAGCAAACGTTCTTCGAGAAAGACATCGAGGCTGCCAAAAGCTACCTGTCGATCGGTGAACGCGAATTACCCAGCGACGTTTCCTTCGCCGAACTCGCTGCCACGACCTCGCTTTGCCAAGTCATCCTGAACTTGGACGCCACGATTTGGAAACGCTAGCCGGTTGTTGATTTAGTCGCATACCGAATGGCAACAATTAGCCGATGGGTGTTAGCCCCGGTTGGCGTCTGACCAACCGCCGCTAACGCGGTGCGGCTCATTCAATCAACGGCCCGCTAGGGCCGCCCACCCCAAACCGTTTCATCGAACTTCCAAGCCACCACCTGTCTCGCCATCTTTCATGCGAGGGAACCCATTATGACTCCTGATTTCTCACTGCAATCCAAACGCCGTGTCTTCCTCAAACAAGCCACCTCCACCGTCGGTGCCGCCGCACTCGCGCACTTGCTCGGACGAGACATGGCCTCGGCTGCGACACCCACTGCCGATCTTGGCGGGATGCACTTTGCTCCCAAAGCAAAACGGATCATCTACTTGTTTCAATCCGGCGGCCCCGCCCAGCAAGACTTGTTCGATCACAAGCCGATGCTCGAAAAAATGCACGGACGCGAATTGCCCCCCGAGGTTCGTGGCGAGCAACGCTTGACCGGCATGTCGGTGAACCAAAGCTCGCTGCCGGTCGCGGCTTCCAAGTTCAAGTTTGCTCAACATGGTCAATCCGGTGCTTGGCTGAGCGAACTGCTGCCATATCACCGCGACATCGTTGACGATGTGTGCTTCATCAAATCGATGCACACCGAAGCGATCAACCACGACCCCGCGATCACGTTCTTCCAAACCGGGTCGCAGATCGCTGGCCGGCCATCGCTCGGTTCGTGGATCTCCTACGGGCTGGGCAGCGAAAACGATGACCTTCCCGCCTTCGTGGTGCTGGTCACCAAAGGCCAAGGCGGCCAACCGCTCTACTCTCGTTTGTGGGGCAACGGATTTTTGGATTCCAAGTATCAAGGTGTTCAGTTCCGAGGCGGTGAAGATCCCGTGTTGTATTTGTCCAACCCAGACGGCATTTCTCGCGATCATCGGCGTCAACAACTCGACTCCATCAACCGCTTGAACTCGCACCAGTATCAACGCGAATTTGACCCGGAGATCCAATCGCGGATCGCTCAATATGAGATGGCGTTCAAGATGCAAACCAGCGTGCCTGACGCCACGGATTTCTCGGACGAACCGGAGTCGACATTCGAGTTGTACGGTGAAGACGCCAAGCAACCGGGAACCTTCGCCGCCAACTGCTTGTTAGCTCGTCGATTGGCTCAGCGCGACGTTCGGTTCATTCAGCTCTACCATCAAGGATGGGACCAGCACTCCAACCTGCCCAAGGGAATCACTGGCCAAGCCAAGGAAACCGACCAAGCGTCCGCCGCACTGGTGAAGGACCTCAAGCGTCTGGGAATGTTGGATGACACCTTGGTCATCTGGGGCGGTGAGTTTGGACGCACGTCGTACTCACAAGGAACGTTGACCCCAGGCAACTATGGCCGCGATCACCATCCGCGTTGCTTCACGACCTGGATGGCCGGCGGCGGAATTCGGCCCGGAATGAGTTACGGAACGACGGACGAGTTCAGCTACAACGTGGCAGAAAATGGCGTCCACGTGCACGACTTCAACGCGACCATTTTGAATTTGATGGGCATCGATCACGAGCGACTGACCTACAAATACCAAGGCCGCCGGTTCCGATTGACCGATGTGCACGGCCACGTCGTTCGCGACATTCTGGCGTGATCATCGCACGAAGCAGAATGCAGCAAGGCGACTCACCGTTCGCGGCTAAGCACTCTGGTCAAACAACAACCCGTTGAGCGAACGTCCTCGCCTGGAAGACACTCCAAACAGAGATTGCAAATTGACCAATGCTTCTTTGGAGACGGAGTACGCATCGAGAGCGTGAGTTTGTTTGCTGTCATAGTCACCGCCCGACGCCAATTGAAGCAGATCAATTAGCGCTGCTTGCGTTGCGTCCAAGGTGGTTCCCGTCAACGGCGACGTTTGATAGCTGCTGTAGGGCTCGGACGCTGCTCCATTGGCCGTGATCGTGAAGTTATCAAAGCTCCCGCGAAAACCATCGGCAAGTTGAAATCCAATTCGAACACCGTCTTGTTCGAATTCATATCGGCCATCGACCTTCGAGACTTCCTGTCCGTTGATGGCAAATCGTTCGCGTGCCGCCGAGGCATTGTATGTACTTGGAGTTCCAGTCCGACGTTTGGTAGAGACATCCGAATCGATCTCAAAAGAATCGAATGCTCCAGCGAAAAACTCCGCTAGTTCAAGGTCGATTGAACTCTCGCCAATCGCGACTTGGTACGTGTCGTTGCTGGACGTGTAGATTGCACCATTGATGGTTGCTTGACCGTCTTGCCCGCTCGCATTTCCATTGCCGTCGCCACCGGTAACCGTGAACTCATCTTCATCGGACCGTAGAGTGATGGGATCGATCGCACCCGAGAATCCAGCTTCGACATCGAAGGTCATCACCGCGGAATCGACCGTGAGGTCAAATTCGTCGCCATCGGCAACATATGACTGACCATTGATCGTTGCCTCCGCATCGACCCCGTACGCCGTTCCGGTTTCGTCTCCACCGGAAAGATCGAAACTGCCGTCCGACGTGGTGACGGTGACTGAATCAAATGTCCCCGTGAACCCAGGCTCCAAATCAAAGGAATACGATCCAAGTGAATCCACATAGTCCACTTGGTTCCCATCCGCCGTCACTGAATTGCCGTTGATAGTGAGTTGGGCGTCTGCTCCGGCAGCAATTCCATTTCCATCACCGCCGTTGGTGTCGAAGGACCCAGAGGTCACCTCCACTTCGACGATGCCATCCGATCCATCGCTCTGGCTTTCCAAAGTGATCCGACTCCCTGATAGCGTCGCAACCACACCGGTGTCGCCGGTCCGGTCGTTGATATCGTCGCGAAGAGAACTGAGGGATTGAAAGGCGGAAACGTCAATTTCAACAGTTCCCAATTCACCGGTGAGATTGATCGTCGCACTGGCACTGGCCGACCCCAAGAATCCATCGTAGGTCAGTTGGCCTTTCGTTGCCGCTTGGTCAACAGATCCGCTGAGCGTGTTCGTTGATCGTGGCTCCGAGGAATTCACCGTGAACCCTTGAATCTGGCTCGCGTTGACTCCGTCGACCTCGACATACTGAGTGATATCGTCCAACGTCACCTGAATGCTCTCTGCGGATCCCACCTCCGAACCGCTGAACTGAAGCGTGTCGCCATCGACCGACGCAGTCACTCCGGTGGAATCCGTTTCCGCGTTGATTCGATCACGGACATCGACCAGCGATTCGCTTTGGGAGATCGCAATTTGCTCGCTCCCCAAATTGCCTGACAACGTGAACACCGCACTATCCACCACGTTGCCCCCACTGCCTTGGTACTGCAACTTGGCCGTGTCCGCAGCGGTGGTCACGGAACCAGACAGATTGACCTCAGCCCCGTCGGCGATGCTTTGCAAATCAAAACGAGGAATCTGTGCCGCGTTGACTCCTTCGACGGTCGGGCGGAATTGCCGAACAACATTGGACAACCGGACCTCCGCGTCGTCACCACGCAACTGCGAAACAAGTCGAAGCTCGTTGCCGTTGACTTCTGCTTTGACGCCAGTGAACGCGGAGACGTTGTTGATCTTCTCCGCAAACGAAATCAGTGACTCTCCTCGCGTGGTTTCCACATTGGCGGAACCAAGATCACCGCTTAGGTCAAAGCTGGCGGAACCGGCAACCAAGCCACCTGCGGTGCCTTGATAAGTCAGCCGAGCAACACTCGCGACCGAGTCGACTTGCCCCTGAACCGTTTGCGAGACGCCTTCCGGCAACTGACTCAGATCAACGCGATCGATCTGTGACGCGTTGACTCCGAAAAGCTGATTGTCGCCATAGTTTCTTCCCGTACGAACAGGCCGAACGGTGGCTTCCAAAGACTCGGAAGTTTTCGCCGTCAGTTGCAGCTTCCCATCCAGGTCGATTGCTTTGACGCCATAGTTTGACGAATTGATTTGTTGGGCCATCCCTGAAATCGAGCGGCCAGGTTGAAACTGAATTCGTCGCGATGATTCGCCGACCTTCAGGTCCAAGGTTCCCCCGCCCTGCAATCGACCAGCGTCGGTGATCAGGATCTCCGCGTTGCCAGCGCGTTGTGAGACTCCACCGGAAAAACGTGCCGAGCCGTTCGGTGGTAGCGAGAGAATTTCTAAGTCTTTGATCTGCCCCGAATCGAGACCGCGGACAACCGAGTTCTCGGATCCGCCGAGTGTCAACGATTGCCCCAAGAGTTCACTGATCTCCGTCAGAGCCGTGTCGATGTTGCCCTGAAGGTTGCTGAAAGAACTTCCGACGCGAGCGGCATCCAACAACTTTTCGCTGATGCCGGCAACCAGTGAATTGATCCGGTCGGACGTGGTATCCACGCGACGGAGAAGTGTTTCGGGTTCGGTCTGACTGGACGCACGGGCGCTCAGTTGAAAGTTCTCTACGAGGAGAGACCGACTTACGAAACTCGATGATGTACTGGAGCTGATTGTCATCGCAGGGGTACTTGTGTTTGAACAGCTGGCTGTCCATGTCACCTTTCAAGGAACCCCCCGGCTCCAAAATGGTCCTCTCATGAGGAACCACTTGAACTCTATGTCACGATCACCCCTGAAGTCGGACAAAGATTCGATTTTTTCTACCCGCTGGCTTTAAAAGGCTTTCAAAGCGAGCGTTTTCGGTGAGCTAGTTGGTTCCCTACGCACCGATCGGGAGCACGTGAAGGACGTCAGCTGAACGCAGCCGGTCTCGCTCAAATGAAGATTTGAGGAGCTTCAAGGCGGATCGAACATTGGAACTGGACAGAACGTCCCCCCCGCCGTCCACTACCGCGATTCCTTCATTCTCGTCTGGAGCGAGCTGTTTTGAACGTTCAGTTTCTCATCCAATTGATCGGATTGCCGCTCACGTTGGTCCTCAGCATTCTGTCGGCCGCGTTGTTCATCGTGGCATTGATACTGGTGGTACGTTTCAAGAACCCACAAGTGCTCGCTGCGTTTCAACCTTTGACTTGGTTGCCGGTTGCTGCGGGAATCATCTCGACGTTCATCGAGTTGCTTTCTTCGATTGGATTGCAGCTGAGCGACAACGACGCGATCGCTGGTAGCTCCAGCTTGTTGTTTCAGATGACGCTGGTTCCGTTGCTGGCATCTTTGGTAGCGACCATGCCCGGTCTGCTGACCACAGTCATGGGTCGCTACCTACTGGCATGGAAAGCCAGCGGACTCCGCTGGACAAAGCCCAAGGCCTCATCATCCACGACGCGAGAAGTCGATCCAGATGAATGGGTCTCTCGTGAAGCGGATGACTACTTGGAAAAGCTCGTTCGCCCTCGCTGATCGAGTGCGACAGCCGTGGCGCAGCATCACCTCATTCGGCGGCTACCATTCTGGTGAAAACTCGTTGCCTGATACGCGACCGTTCCGCGGCAAGGTAAAGTGATGGTCTGAGAAATCGGCGTGTGCGAGGCGAACTGATTGCCACGCGACGATTTTCGCGACTGTACCACGGGAATCCGTCATGGAAAAAGTGTTGATCGTTATCGGCGATGCCACCGAGTTGCTGGACACGATGTATCCGTACTACCGGCTGCAAGAAGCTGGCTTCGAACCGGTCGTCATTGCACCCGAAAAACGGCTCTACCAGCTCGTCTTGCACGAAATCAAACCGGGATGGACGATCACCAAGGAATGGGAAGGCTACACGCTGGATTGCGATGTTCCTTTCGCGGATGTGAAGGAAGAAGACTACGCCGGCATCTTCTTCTCCGGCGGCAGAGCACCCGAGTACATCCGCTACGACGAGGACTTGGTGCGGATCACCCAACACTTCTTTGACACCAACAAACCCATCGCCAGCGTTTGTCACGGGGTCGAGATTCCTGCCTACGCCGATCGCGTGCGTGGTCGCCGAATGGCCACGGTTGCCAAATGCCAATTCGACTTAGAAGTCTGCGGCGGGATCTTCGTCGATGAACCCTGCGTGATCGATGGCAACCTCGTCAGCGGACGGACCTACCGCGACAACGGCTTCTACATCGCGCCATGGATCAAACAACTCGAAGCCGCCCGCGATTCCAAAGGCTAAGCAGTCGCGGGTGACTTACCGTCCTTAGCACACTTCATGCTCAGCCGATGAAGCGTCCACCGAAGAGAGCCAAAATCCTCTTGGCACCGCACGACCGCGACTCCCAGGCGCAACGCCTGGCAAATTGACCTCCGTCCCCTATTTGCTCGCATCCGCTTTTTGCTCGTTTGTGAATTTTTCTCAAACCGCATTGCGGCACATATACCCCGCAGTTATCTAGTCGTTCGTTGATCAGTACTCACCAAATTGGAACCGGATCATGAAAAAATTGTTCATATGCCTATCGCTACCGCTCTTTGCACTTGCTTTGACTAGCTCCTCTGTCGCATCTGACCGCTTTCCAATGGACGCGTTTAATTTCACGGACAATTTGAATCCAGCAGACGCCGGAAAGCGTTACTACCTCGAAACAGATCGACAGCATCTAAAAATGGCTGCAAGGGCCAGGATACTACGAGAAAATCCCGAAATAGCTGCATACCATCGAGAAGTCCAAGCCGCTATCGAACGAAGGCTCAAACGCTTAGAACAGATCAAAGCGCCACGCAGGTTTAAACAGATCAAAGCGCGATCCAAGTTTGAACTGAAAACAATCTGAGCCCGCCCGTATCAAAAGATGCCTCTTTACGTTCGCTTGCTTTCCGCTTCGCCTTGCGGTTCGTAGCGTTCGATGAGGCGAAGTTGCGTTTACGTTTAGTTCAGCCAGGCATCGTGCATCTGAAGCATTTTCTTATTATTCAAGCGAACTATTGGGGCTGGGGTAATTCTTGTTTTCATGCCGCCATTCATGACCTCCGCCCCCTTTCGATTCCGTTCTGTCAGGCTAGTTCGAACGAACGAGCCTTGGCTTTTCTAATCACTGGCCGATACGGTTGAAGTACCACACTTGGCTGGACCAATCCTCTGGCGGATGCAGCCGAACCTCCGGCCCTGGGACGTAATCCCCGTCTGAGTTCTGGCCCTGAGCTTCTCGCGTCAGTGCGCCATCCTCTGGTGCCCAACCATTGACCAATCGAAAGCCACCGTTGCCGGCCGGAATGAAGAACCACTGCTGGCTCGTCCACGCTTCATTGGGCGTCTGCATTCCGACGGTACCGCCAGGCAGGATCTGATCGGGATCGTCACTGGGCGCAGCCTGACGAGTCAAATAGTCCGCTCCATCGCCCCACAAATTGCGAATGCGATAGGCACTGGCGTCAATGCGTTCGAGTTCCCACTTCAAGCTGGACCACGTCTCGGACTGATCATCCAATCGTTCCGCATAAACGCCGGTGCCCGGAACGAACTGGCCTTCCGAATTGGGTTGACCAAAGCGAGCCAAGTAGGACGTTTGCCAATCCCAACCGCTGGTCACTCGGTAGGTGTCGAAAGGCCGATTCAAAAGCGCCGCCTGCATCTCCAAGTACGCCAACTTCGGCGAGATCGGAACGACACCATCGCCACCCGCAATCGGTGTCGCGAACATGGATGTTCCTGGTGGCACCACTGTGTCCGAATATCCTGGTCGACGATCGGCCAAGGTCAATGTGAAATCCGTGTCCTGCAACCAAGAGGTCTCATCGGTGTAGTCCCACATCAAGAATGACTTGCATGCCGGTTGTTCCAAGGCAATCTGCAACAGGTTCGAAAACACGCGAGCCTGACGCTGCAGCTGTTCCTGCGATGGAGGGTTGCCCGCTGGGTCCTGCGTGTGAACCGCCGCCACATCACACTCGGTGATGAAGACTTGAAAACCCTCGTTGGCAAACCGTTGAAAGTTTTCGCGAATGCTGTCGTAGTTGGGTTCGTAGCGAAGGTCGAGCCAGTGGTTTTGGAAACCAACTCCGTCGATCGGAACACCTTGGTCTCGCAGTCGTTTGCACAACGCCAGCAAACGATCCGATTTGTCGTTCACCGTTTCGGCGGAGTACTCGTTAAGAATCAGCAACGCGTTTGGATCGGCTTCGTGAGCCCACTGAAACGCTTTCGAGATGTAGTCCGGTCCCATCGCCGCGTACTCTTTGTAAGGCACAAAGTTCTCACCGGCACCAAGCCCGATTCGAAGTCCATCGGCATCCATCACATCGCCGTTGTCGCCAATGACTTCGTTGACAACGTCCCAAACCCAAACACCGCCGGAAACACTGCCCGCCATCGTCGATGTGTACTGCTGCAGAACTTGCTCGACCTCTTCGTTGGGCAGGTTCTGAAACCAAGGCAGTCGAACATTCTCGGTCGGATAGACCAGCACGTGAGCGTGAACCTGCATTCCGTTCTGAACGGCCCAAGCAACGTTCTGTGTGAGCCCCGATGTGTCGATCGGTTGGTTGGGGTCGGTCCAAGGACCAAACGGCATGAACGCCTTTGCCGTCACCGCATTGAACTCCGATCGAGCCAGATCAAGGACCGGGGTGTTGAGCGACTCGGTGTCGTACCCGCCCATCACTCCGCCAATGGCGAAGTTGGGTGGAGCCAACTCTTTCAAACGATCGCCAGGAAAACCATCTTGCGCTGACGTCTGCCGATGGATTCCCGCTGATAGCGAAAACAAAACCAAGCACGAAGCGAAGGACGAAAGACTTTTTGAAGTGAACATGATGCGACGGCCACTGGAATCATCGGGAAAAGGAGATCCACTGGACCTCGCCTTCGCACAGATTGTAGACCGAGCCGATCAGGAATTCTCGGAATTCACCAACGCTCAAAATTTCCAGCTGGCTTCAATAAACACCGCGTCGTGCAGGTCGAATTCAGTTGCATCCTGCTCGTACTCCAGCGATCGGTTGAAGACGTAACCAACCTCCACTCCCCAGCCACGATTGCCCGTCACCAGCGTTTCGTAGCCGCCAAACACCCGAAGGCCGTTCACGGTCAATTCATCGCTTTCGCCGTCGCTCGCACCACCTTCGCGTGTCACCGCCCAGGTGTTGCCACCGATCGAACCGCCGACGAAGGCCCAGCCTTCCGCCTGGCCCGGATCGACCCAAAACCGTCGATTGATTTGCGGACGAGGCATCATCAAATCGATCTTCCATTCCGGGGTGGGAGTCCAACTCAAACCAAATGCCGGCAACACACCCAGGTCGCTGCGATCGAAGTAGACCGCTCCCAACGACAGGCTCAGATCATCACGACACTGCCAATTGACCAGCCCCAAGCCAAATAAACGAAACGCATTGTCGCTCGTTGTGAAGTCACTCCGCACCGATGGTGTTGCAATGACCATGGTTGAAATTCGCTCGTTCCACTTCTTGCGATGGAACAACGTGACACCGGTGCTGTAGAGCGTCTCTGGGGCATCGATGCCTGATAGACCGCTGAGATGATCCGCCCGAAAGAATGGACGCACTCCGAGCAAGTTGTCGAGACTTCCCAGAGGAATGCCCGTGCTCAGCCGGACTTCCCAGAACGTTTCATCAAGCCCACCCGTGGTTCCGGGGCCGGCGGGCGCGTCGCTGCCATCGGTGAGATAACCGCCCAGCAATTCACCGCCTTGGAACACTCCGCGGCGAAAGTTCTCGAGCTCGATTTCGGGCGGGTTACCAACAAGCCATTGACTGGGAGCATGCTGGATGGCTGCCGGTTGAGACGGCAACACTTGCATTAGCGGTGTTTGAGCGTTTGCGGTTCCAGCGGTGAACCACAACAAGAAACCACCTAAAACGATCGATCGCACGCGGCAAATCGTGCGAGATTGATACCGTGTGGCCTCATCCATGAGGTTTCACTTGTTCAGATGGAAATAGGGCTGACAGGAATCGAACCAGTTAAGGGCTTGCGTGTATTCCAACAAACCCCGTAAAACACGGAAACTTCGAAGCGACCAAACGGATGGAATCGACAGTTTCCGACCGAATTGGTAACCCGAGGTAACCCGAAAGGGACGCCCATTGACTGCTCGGCAAAGCAATCGACGGGCTGATCATCTCACGTAAGTTGGTACGCTCAATGACTGCGAAGCAGGGTATCAAAAAGCCCGACAAGCCGCGACCTGATTTCCCCCTGTACGCACTTTCGAATGGTCAGTGGTGCAAAAAGATCGCTGGACGCCATCAATCGTTCGGGCCGTGGGAAGATCCCGACGGTGCTGAACAGGCCTATCTCGATTGGCTTGCCCGGAAGCGTTTGAACCTTTCCCAGCCGAAGCCAGGCGAAAAGACAGTTGACGAAATCGTTGACCTGTACCTGGACGAATCCGCGGAACGAGTCGAACGGAAACGACTTGGGCAGAAGCGGGGTTTGTCTGCTAAGACGCATCGGGAGCACAAACGTCATCTGCTTTGGTTTCGCGATCAGGTAATTGATGGGCACCGGGTTGGATCACGAGCGGTTGCATCCCTTCGCTCCGATGACTTTTCGAAGCTCTACCAATTGATCCCGGCGCACTACTCGTGCGACTCGATCCGGCATCGAGTCACTTACGTGAACGGCTTGCTGACTTGGGCGGCCGACAACGAGTTCATTGATCGGGTGCCGGCCACCGGGCGTTTGTGGAGGATCCCAACCCGCGACGAAGTGGAAGCCGAGAAAACAAGCTCGCCCGCAAAAGTCTGGACCCGCCCCCAGATCAAGAAACTACTCGCAAGTGCCAACCCGCAAATCGCCGCGATGATCTACCTGGGGATGAATGCGGGATTCGGCAACTCTGATTGCGCCCGGTTGAAAGTCGATGAGATGTGCGGAACATGGATCGAGGTTCCGCGGGGAAAGAACGGCAGGCCCCGCAAGGCTTGGTTGTGGCCCGAGACCGTCAAAGCGATGAAGGAAGCCCGCAAAGCATGCCCGAAGCCCCGCCGCGGTTGTGAAGACCTGTTCTTCCTGACGCACACAGGTGGACCGTGGGCCGACGAAGAAACATTCTTCGATGGCGTTGGGGATGAGTTTGGCGAATTGAAACGGGCGTGCGGTTTCGATGGCAAAGAGTTCAAGGGCGTGGGGTTCTATGCGTTTCGCCACACGTTCGCAGAGCACGCCAGCAACGCGACCGGCAACAACGCCGACGACATCGCGGTGAAGCATGTCCTGGGGCATCTCGAGCTAGCACAGCTCGCCACGTACCGCCGGGAAATTGCCAAGCCAAGGATCAAACGAGTTTGTGAACGTGTTCGTGCATGGTTCTTGGCGGGATCAGGGAACCAAGCATCAAACAAGCAAAAGCAGGGCAAGAAATGATAGCCGTGAAAAATCTTCAGGACTTCAAGAGCATCGCCGAAGAGTTGCTAGCAGCGATCAAGCTTGATTGTCGGCTCTACCAAACCTATCCGCTCCTGAAACGATGGCAGGAAATTCTAAACGCAGTGCCGAAAAGTGATCGGTTAAATCATCCGTGGATCATTCTTGACCTACCTGATAGGGCGAATCAGTCATACTACGCACTGACACAGCATCCAACACTGCACGACTCCGCATACCGCGTTGAGTGGATGCCATTTGACATCGACGAGCAGGATGAATCAGAAGTCAAAGAGCACCTGCAGATGATGTTCGAAGCGTGGTTGCGAGTAGTAAGCCGTCCGGGGAACACGGGTTCTGTACCGATTGGCAGCAGAACGCCACCTTGCGCCGAGGCCCAGGTTGGTTCGCAGGAACCTCCCGAGGAATCATGGATCAAAGCCTGTGAAATCAAGAAGATGTTCGGGGCCGATCACAATGACAACCAGTTCGTCAAGCGTCTGAAGGACAACCGGGGGCTGACCCCAGACAAACGCCCTAAACGCAGAGGATGGTATTCCCGAAAAGACGCAGAAAGGATTTACCGAGAAGACCATCCCGATGACGGCACGCCTCAATGAAGAGGTGGCATTCGGTGGCATGAAGTGGCATTCAATAGCATGAAGTGACAAGGCCGCTTTTGCATGTTTACCCTCGCTTATAGCCCGCTATCAATAAGGACGTTGCCCCACATGGCAGCGTCCTTTTTTGTTGCCAAAGCAGGAGAACAAGCGTGTCACTCACACAACCACTACCGCCCAAGCAGGCCGCGGCATTCATCGGATGTTCGGTTGATCAACTTCGCAGGCTTGATCGAGCCGGTGAGATCCCATCGGTCAACATCGGGCTGGGAAAGATCCGGCAGCGCCGGGTCTATCACTTAGAAGACTTGCAAGCGTTCAAGCAACGCCGGGCGAGTTCATCCCGGCCGCCAGCCCCACAGCACAATCAGCCAGCCAGCTATCAGCCAAGGTGGGCATGAATAAGAAAAGCCAGCCGCCGAAATTCGGTGACTGGCTTTTCGTGTTTTCAACCATGCCGGCACGGGACCAATCGGACCGGCAAAGCAAGCAAACAGCAAGAGCAAGTAGATGATAGACGACCTTCTGCAAACGTCCAGTGAGACGTTGCCTCTTTTCGACCATGGCCAGCACGCCAAGGCCACGAAGGCCGAAGCGTACCAGAACGCATTGCCATTGATGCCAGGCCGCATGACAGCGTTTCTCAAAGCGTTGCACGACGCAGGACGCCCCGGACTCACCCGTGAAGAAGGCGGTGATGCACTCGGAGTGCCTCAAAACTGCATCAACTCAGTCGCGTTGAAGATCCTGCGTGAAGGCCTCGCAGTTGAAACCGGCGAACGACGCAAAACCAAAATGGGCGCGACCGCCGCGGTCATGGTTCATGTTGATCACCTTGACGGAGGTGGCAAGTGATGAGCGTTGATAGCCGCACAGGGCCAGTCATCGATTCGCTCACCGACGATACCTATCAGAGTTGGGCTGACTATTGCTTTTTCGTTCGCGGTCGAGAGACCAGCGAAGTGAAACGCATCGCAAATGCCACCGAAGCGACCAATCACGCCGATTGGCTTGATGCCTGGGGACTGATCGGCGAATGGCTCGATTGGATGTTCGGAGTTGAACGTGACACTTCGGAAGAAAGCGACATCGAATGAGCATGCTTCCACGAGACGATTCGCCCCGAGTAAACCCATCACCCAACCAACCGGGCACGCTCGCACAACAGCTTGCAGCGGTTTCGGTTGCCATCTATTTGGCCGAACGACGCGGGACCACCGCCGCAGATGAATGGAAGGACGCTCGGCAATTGGTCATCCCACACGTATCGAGGAGCTTGCGCAAATGAAAAGTGGATGCACAAATCACCCGAAGTTTCGCGCGCTGATGCGCAGGCTTTGCGCACCTCAATACGCAGTGGTCGGTGTGCTCGAATCGGTTTGGATGCTCGCATCACAGTTTGCCGACGATGGCGACCTAACCCGATTCACAGCCGAAGAAATTGCTGACTTTGTGGCTTGGGAAGGTGACGCCAACGAACTTCTCCAAACGCTGATTGAGTGCCGCTGGCTCGATGAAAATGAAGGGCAGATCACCGTCCACGATTGGGCCGAGCACTGCCCGAAGTATGTGGCCGATCGACTTGCCAAACGAAAGCAACGTGCGCAAGTGTCGCAGAATGTCGGCGACAGTCCGCGACAAGTTGAGAACGTCGCCGAAAATCGTGGCCTACCTAGTCAAGTCAAGTCCAACCCAACCAAATCAAAATGCGCATCACGCAAACGCGATGCGAGTCTGTCCGAAGAATTCGACCAGTGGTGGGAGCACTACCCCAAGAAGGTTGATAAGCAGCGGGCGAGAAAGAAATTCGATGCCGCGGTTTCAACCATCCGCAAATCAGAGTCGTTCGAAGAATCTAAGGCAGTGGACTGGCTGATTGATCGGACTCGGAACTACGCATCGAGCGTTGCCGGAACGGAATCGAGATACATCAAGGGCCCCGCGGCTTGGTTGCATGAAGAGCGTTATTGGGACGAGTCTGCCCCGACCGCTCCCGAGGAAGTCCGCGACGACTTCAACCCGGAGGTGGACTCGCTATGAACAGGATCCAACTGCCAGAGGATGAAGCCGCCGTCATCGGTGCGATGATCTATGACGCTGCGTTGGTCGATGAGGTGGTCCAGCGGATTGACGCGGCAGAGTTCACCGATGCTGCCTTGCGAGAATTGTTCATCACGCTGGTGGACATGAGAAACGCGTCGAAGCCGTGGGGTGTCACTGCGTTGGTTTCCGAACTGCGAGCCATCGGAGCGCATGAACGGATCGGCGCGGGAACGCTCGCAGCGTTAAGCGGAGCAGTCGCAAGCAAAAATCACGCGACGTACCACGCGGACCGTGTGCGGTCCGCCGCGATGGTGAAGAACCTGCAAGACTTGGGCCGGAGGCTATCGACGATCAGCGTCGAGAAGATGGCAGCACGGAAGCAAACACCGAAGGATTTGCTAGACACTCTCGATGCGGAAATCATGCGGTTGCGTCAGTCGGACATCGCACAAGCCGAGGTCCGCAATGTTGGTGAAGTGGCGTTGGAAGTTTGCGACTCGATCGATGATTCAATCGAACATGGCCGAGTCCGTGGATTGCGTACTGGCCTGACGACAATCGACGCTGTCAATGGCGGCTATCAGCCAGGGACACTCAATGTCCTCACGGCTCGCCCATCCAATGGCAAGAGCGTCTTGGGCTTGCAGATTGCCACGTCGATTGGGCGAGGCTTCGACTATCAATTGATCGAGGGCCACAACAATTGGTTCGCGACTCAGGATCCCGCATCGACGCTTTTTGTGAGTCTGGAGATGACGGAAGAGGAATTGGCAGCACGTAGCCTTGCAGATGCGGCCGAGGTGGATGGGCGACGGATCAACACCCACAAGGTCACATCTGAGCAACGAGAACAGCTCCGCAGGGCAGCGGAGGAAATGAACGACTCAAAAGCTTTTCTTTATCAACCGATTCGCGCGACCGTGGCTGGCATAAGGGCCGCCGCTCGCATTCATCAACGCAAACACGGCTTGAGTTGCCTGATTGTCGACTATCTGCAGTTGATCGATTCAGACGCAGGTGCCCGCGACGAGAAGGAAACTTACCGGGTTGGGCGGATCTGTCGCGACATGAAATCAATGGCGCTGGAGTTCAGCATCCCCGTAATCGTTCTGTCACAGCTCAATCGCGATGCCGAGAACAAGCCGCCGACTTTGGCGCAGCTCGCAGACTCAGGAAAGATCGAGCAGCACGCCGACACCGTGGTTGCAATCCACCGCCTGCGTGGTGACTCGGAAGAGGCCCAATTCATCTTTTTGAAATGGCGGAACGGGATGACACCAACCCGTGATGTTCACTTCGACCGCAAGTTCTGCCGGTTCGTTGATCCACCAGAACCAGAAGTCGAGCCGCATCAAGAATTCGTTGCGTATGCCTGACCGACCTACAAAGACAAGCAGAGAACTGAGACATGAAACCTAAGAAACCGAAGCCCCGCTATGTGTTCGTCACAAAGCCAACCTGCCCATCGTGTGGTGAGGCGAAAGTTACGTCTGCCCAGGGGGCCAAGCCAGTTGGTGACGGAGCTTTCCAGAGGCAGAGCAAGTGCAAAGTATGCGGCTACTGTTTTCTGGTCGTCATTGAGCCATCAAGAGATTATGCCTGATTACAAAAACTGTAATAGCCTTTTCGTGTCGCGGTACTATCAGATCGTGAAACCAAGACACCAACCATAAGGCCATCCAATGCAAGACATTGATCTGACATCGATCGGCCGGCTATCCGGCCAACTTCAAACGCCAGTCTCCAGGCTGTCGAAGATCATCGCAACACTCAACATCGTCCCTCAGCAACGGCTCAACGGGATTGGCTACTACCACCCCAACGACGTTGAACGCATTGCCGCCGTGTTGCGGGAACGAAGTGGGCACACCATTCCAACCATGGACCGTCAAGGGATCCAGTGAGTTCGCCCCAATGAATCACCCGCACCAGCAATTCCAAAACATGGCCATCAACATAGTCGCTCCACACTTGGCAAGGGCTCTCGGCGTAAGCCTGGACCATGTTCGCCAATGCCCCGATGCGGTTGGTTTGCCAGGAAAACAAGCCCTGGTGTTTGAGGTCTACCGCGGCGGTCAATGGCACAAGGTCGAGAAGCCGCAACGCGACGTCAGCCGCGACCTATAAGGAATCGGTCACACCCACCCCCTTCAATTCAACCCAAGAACTGCCAATGTCCTCCATCGAACTGACCATCGGCCAACCTGCCGACATCGAGTCTCAAAGCGTCCGAGTGGTGCGAACCGCAATGCACAAGCAAGGTTCGTATCCATCGCAACGCGCCGCCGCGTTCATCGAGATCGGTGACG
>NZ_NIZW01000025.1 GCF_002727185.1 Rhodopirellula bahusiensis | reverse complement strand
GAGTTTCCCGACCAGAATTCAAAGCTGAAAAACGATAAAATTCAACCAAGTGTTTCACAAGACGAACGAGACTTGTGGGTAAAGACAAGGGCGATGCCCCTGGCTATGTTGAACGAGGCCGTTGGCCATTAGAGGAAAAAGCGCATCTTCAAAACTGACGCGTGGGGGTTACCAAAACCAATCACCTTCCCAAAGGGAAGGTGAAGTAAAACTGCACGGCCTCCGGGATGGTCGAGCATCGGATCCAGCGCCTAACCCTCCCCGGACCGAAGCGGGCCGACCCTTCCAGAGGGAAGGTGTAGAAAACTCTCGGTCCTTCGATATCACGCTTCGGCTTGGCAGGTGTTTTCCAGACGTCCAATGCCGTCGATTTCGACCACACAGCGATCACCGGGTGCCAAGTAACGTGGCGGTGTTCGAGCGTCGCCGACTCCCGATGGAGTGCCCGTGAAAATCAGATCCCCAGGCTTCAGCGTCATGAATTTCGACAGGTGAGCGATCAGCGTCGGAATGTCAAAGATCAGCTGGTCGGTTTTACTTTCCTGCAGGGTTTCGCCGTTGATATGCAATCGAATTGGCAGATTGCCTGGATCCGAAATCTCATTGGCGGTGACGACAGCCGGTCCAAGCGGCGCGAACGTGTCGAAGGATTTGCCGACCAGCCACTGGCCACCGGGACGACCTTTTTGCCAATCTCGCGATGAAACATCGTGGCCGACCGCATAGCCAAACACCGAATCCATCGCGTCGCTGGCATCGACGTGGCGAGTGGTTTTGCCGATGACCACAACCAACTCGGCTTCGTAGTCGACTTTGTCACTGATCTTCGGCAGCACGATGTCTTGTCCGTGTCCGACCAAAGCTGAATTGAACTTGCTGAACACAACTGGCAACGACGGCTTTTCGGCGCCGGTCTCAATCGCGTGATCGAGGTAGTTCAAACCGATGCACAGAATCTTTTCCGGACAGGGCACCGGTGGCAGCAACTGGTCCGGCGCATCAGTCCATTGAGACTCATCGGGAGTGGGCAACTGATCGAAGTCCGATTGGCCAAGCGAAAACAGAGTGTTGCCCTGTAGCCACTTTTGTTCGACTTCCGCACCCAACAAATCGCCAACGGGACAAACCTTTGGGCGAGGAGCCAGTTGAGTTTCGGGCTCTTTTCGGATCGCCAAACGTGTGTCACCGGAAGAATCAATGTAACGGCAGAAAGCAACCATGAGGGAACCAATCGAAGTGGCAAGAAGGTGAGGAAGTGGATGCGAGTCGTCAAAGCAAGCGAATCAGACCGAAAGTCGATTTGCTAGCAAATACATTCATTTGCAAGCAATACCATAGCGATCCGCTCAATTGTTTGGGGATGGCTGCAGCGGCCCAAACGAATCTTTACACTGCGACCTCGCGTCGGCATACTCCGATCCCCGCGGTCGCTATGGCGTTGCCAGCGGGCGAGTTCGATCCTCTCTTTTCCCACCGTCTATGAACACCTTGGCGATCAACCAATTGTCGACACTTCGATGGGAATTCGAGCAAGACGCACAAGCTTATTCCGATCGAGGTTTCGAAGGCATTGGTTTGTTCCGACCCAAGTTGGACGACCTGGGAATTGATCGAGCGGTGGAGTTGTTGGCCGAAACCAATCTGCAAGCCACCTCGCTGAGTTGGGTCGGCGGATTCACCGGCAGCGACGGTCGAGGATTTGACGATGCCGTTCGCGATGCGATGGGCGCCGTTCGTGATGCAGCGGAACTGCGAGCCGAAACACTGATCGTGTTGGCCGGTGGCCGCAACAATCACATTCGCAAGCACGCACGGCGGACGCTTTGCGACGCGTTGTCTCACTTGGCCATCATTGCCGAGGAATTTGGGGTGAAGCTGTCGTTGGAACCCATTCATGCCGGTTGTGGCGTGGAATGGTCATTCGTCAACGATTTGGAATCGACCCTCGAGATTCTCGATATCGTCAACAGTCCCAACCTGGGAATCGTGCTGGACACCTACCACGTCGGAATGGACGACCGAGTGCTGGACATGCTGCCTCACGTCGTTCCGTTCATGCATTTGATGCAGTTGGGCGACGGGCGTCACAGTCCACTTGGTGAGATGAATCGTTGTTTGCTGGGTGAAGGCTGCGTGCCGATTCAATCGCTCGTGCATCGAGTTCTGGAACTCGGATTCGCCGGACCGATCGAAGTGGAATTGATCGGCGAAGACGTTGAACCGCTCAGCTACGAATCGGTGCTCGATCACACCCGATCGTATCTGGACCAAAACCTCGGTCCTGTGAAATCAACGTAGGTCCGGTTCCCACCGGACAAATGATTGACGCGTTGAAGATCGGCGTCCGGTGGGAACCGGACCTACGATTGAGCAACAACGTTGTGATCAGTCCGCGATCAGACCAAACGGCAGTGATTCAAGATCGCGTCCGCGTCCGCTTTGTAGCCCACATAAAATGGGCCGAACTCGGCGTACTTCGCGCTCGCTTTATCGAATCGCATCTTGTAGACGATGTCTTTCAGGTACTGAGGGTTGCGACCCCACAAGGTCACCATCCATTCCCAATCATCCAGTCCCACACCGACTGAAATCAGTTGGCTGACCTTGCCCGCGAAAGCCATTCCGCTTTGAGCGTGTTCGGCCATCATTTGGTTGCGAGCACTGAAGGGTTCCATGAACCAGTTCGCACCCGGGACCCGGCTCTTGTTCATCGGATAGAAACATGCCGATGGCCAATCCGGAATCTCTGGCTGCAGACGATTGCGATTCATCATCGGCAAACGTCGCTCGTAGGCACCCACTTTCGCGGCCAATTCGGGTGAGTCCGGTGCGTTGCCTTCTTTGATCAATCGCCGGCGATACTCTTCAATCGATGGCACATATTCACTGACTTCGCTGACAGAAACAAACGACCAAGCGGGTTCGATCAATCGGCCAATGCCCGGTGCCATGATCGCTTGATGAATGCCATCGACTTTGGCTGGATCAGGATCCATCACCATGACGCCGAAGTCGCAGTCATGACCGCTGATCCAATAAGACGCCAAGCGTTCCGGGACCGCGTCGCCGGTTGGGTTCAGCGCCGCCAGGAACTGTTCGCGATGACCCGGTGAAATCGAACCATCAAACATTTCGCGGCGGAAACGATAGAAGTAGTGACCGCAGTGCCAACCTTCTTCGGGAACCACACTTGGTTCGGGCAAGGGAGCGTGTCCGGGTCGGCCGACTCCCGGAGGAGGACCGCCAGCGGAGGAAGCGGGCGGACGCGACTGCGATGGATCAGATGTCATGGAGGTCGATCGAGTGGGTGTTTTGAGGGACGTCGACACGATGCAGAGGGTCCCGGATCAGGACCAGTCTTCATCGAGCCACCCATTGTAGATCTCGATCGATGATTTTGCAGCGCGTTATCGCAGCGACCACTGCAAAGAACGGTCTTGGTAGCCGTGTTGTCGGGACCAATGTCGTTTGCCTTCCGCACCGAAATAGCCATAGGAATACGGCGTTTTCCAGCGTGGTTGGACCGTGGCAGCGGGGATCGTTTGGCGAGCCTGCGGGTTTTTGACCCAGTGTTCACCCACGCCCAAACGGCCGGGGCCTTTCGCACCAGGATCGTTTTCGACCCCGGGTGGATGGGTCAAAGGGGCGACCGCAACGGCGGCTTTTTGGTGAGCGTGATGCAAATGTGGGTGCAAGGAACCGGAGGAAGGCTGAGGCCCATGCTGCATGGATCCCTGTTGCTGGTGGCTGGAATACTGGTTCGGCGCGTAGCCATGTTTCCGTGTGACCTTCGGCGGCGTGGGAGCCTGGATAATCACATGAGGAACCTGGGCCGGTGCGTTGAACCCAGCCCAGTAGTCCGCCTCGCCAGAATATTGAGGGGCTCCATCGATGTAAGTCTCGGATGACACGATGGTTTCGCCGCTTTGAAGCGGCAATTGGACCGGCGCAGGAAGCTGTGCACGAGCCGAAGTCGTCAGCGATACGACCAACCCAGCGAATACCAGGCACCTCAAGCCAGCGAACCAGCGCCGGGCGCTCAGATCATTGAGTGAACGTGGGGTGGAAGGCGAAGTCCCAGCGAAATTTCGGCGAATCGGGTAGTTCAACATGGGACGGCGATCGATGGAGGAACCGATGGGCGGGAGTCAAAATCTCCGCGTGCATACCGAATTCGCTACCAAACTCGAACACTCGGTCACAAGACGCGAATCACCCTGGCGAGAAAAACGAGCCGCTTGGTACAAGCGATCTTTGGTAGCCGTGTGCCAAGCAAAACCCATTTCCCGCTCGTTTGATTTACTTCCATGAAGAGTTTTCGCCGAGTTCTGCGATTATCGCTGCGACGTCGCATGTCCTTGTTGGGCATCTTGCTGTCGTCGTTGGTGATTGCAGCTTTGTGGGGCGCAAACATCGGCACGCTGTACCCGATGGTGGAGGTCGTCTTCAAAGGCGACGATCTGCCTTCGTACGTCGATGAGCGTTTGGCCGATTCGCGAATCGCGATGGAAGAACAACGTGTCGAACTCGTCCAACTGCGAGACGAGTTGAAGGAGCTGGAACAGAAAGCCGAGTCAGCGACTGACGCCGACACGAAGGCATCCCTGGAACAGAAAATCAGCGCCACCACATTCGAAATTTCTTCCGCCGAGTTGGCTCAAACGGCGACGGAAAAGACCGTGGATTGGCTGTCGTGGGCTCAGCCCTGGATCGACCAATCCGCTCCGCGAGGAGCCTTCCCGACGTTGGTCTTCATCGTCGTGATGTTGGTCGGCGGAACCGCAATCAAGTTGGTTGCCCTGACGATCAACCTGATGCTCGTTCAATACGTCGCCGAAGGCACGGTGATGGAACTGCGAGAAAAGTACTTTCGCAAATCCTTGCACTTGGACCTCGATCACTTTGGCCAAAACGGATCCGCCAACCTGACCAGTCGTCTGACCAACGATGTCGCACACATCGCCGTTGGAGTCAGCACGCTGCTAGGACGTCTGATTCGCGAACCGCTCAAGATGGCGGTGTGTTTGTTTGGAGCCGCCACGGTTTGCTGGCGATTGCTGTTGTTGGTGATGATCGTATCGCCACTGATGGCGTTTGTGATGCAACACCTCAGCCGTGCGATTCGCCGCGCCAGCCGCCGAGCGATGGAAGAGATGAGCAGCTTGTACGGGATGCTCAATGATGCGTTCGGTGGTATTCACGTCGTCAAATCATTCAACACACAAGCCTACGAACGAGCCCGTTTTCGTGCCCGTGTGCAGGCCTATTTCCGCCGCTCGATGAAGGTGGCGTTGTACAACACACTTGCTCGCAGCAGCAGCGAATTGCTCGGCCTAACGATGGTCGGTTTGGCAATTTTGGCGGGCGGATACTTGGTCATCAACCAACAAACACACTTGCTGGGCATTCGCATGAGCGCTCGTCCGCTCGACGTTGGCCAAGTCCTTCTGTTCTTCGGTCTTCTGATTGGTGCTTCGGATCCCGCTCGCAAATTGTCCGACGTTTGGACGTCGCTTCAGCGGGGCATTGCCGCTTCGAATCGTGTGTACGAAATCATCGACGAACCCATTCGCGTCACCGAGCCCACCAATCCGGTTCACTTGGATCGACCCCACAACGCGATTCAGTTCAAAGGCGTCCACTTCCAATACCCATCCGGACCGATGGTGTTGCGAGGCATCGATCTGACGATCCAGCACGGCGAAACAATCGCCTTGATTGGGCCCAATGGTTGTGGCAAAAGCACGTTGATCAATTTGCTCTGTCGCTTCGACGACCCGCACGAGGGCGAAGTCTGTTTCGACGATGTCGCGATCGACCGTTTGCCGACCCGCGATCTTCGTCGACGCATCGCGTTGGTGAATCAACGAACGGTGCTGTTCGACGACACGATCGAAAACAACATTCGTTACGGCAGTCCCAGCGCGGACGCTCACGACGTGGTTCGAGCGGCCAAGTTGGCTTTCGCGGATGATTTCATTCGCCGGAAAACACCCGATGGCTATCAAACGTTGCTCGGATCCGGCGGAGTTCGATTGTCTGGCGGACAAATGCAACGAATCGCGCTCGCACGAGCCTTCTTGCGTGATCCAGACATTTTGATTTTGGATGAAGCGACCAGCCAAATCGACATCGAAAGTGAACAGCTGATTCACCGAGCGCTCGAAACGTTCTTGGAGAATCGCACGGGAATCATGATCACTCACCGAGCCAGCACGCTCGCGATGGCCGATCGAGTCGCGGTGTTGGATTTGGGCCAAGTCGCCGATGTGGGAACGCATCACCAATTGCTTGCTAGCAATTCTTTCTATCGCAGCCTCTGCCACAGCGATCTGACCGACGCGGCTTGATCAGGCCCGACGACCGGTTGCATGTGACCGTCGCAACGGCTGAACTAGAGATTCAGGATTCTGTCCCCTCGTGTTTCTGGTTTATCCATCATGTTTGCACACGTGCGCCGTTGGTTCTTGTCGGGAAGTTGCATGGTTTTCGCGTTGGCTGGTCTGTCCAGCAATTCGCATGCTGATGAAGGCATGTATTTGTTCAACGATGTCCCTCGCGAATTGCTGCGAGACCGACATCAGTTCGAACCGTCCGAAGAATGGCTGAAGCATTTGCAGCTCTCTTCGGTTCGGTTTAATTCCGGTGGTTCCGGATCGTTTGTGTCCTCCAACGGTTTGGTGCTGACCAACCACCATGTTGCCAGCGACACGTTGGCCAAACTCAGTTCCAAAGATCGCAACCTGATTGACGATGGGTTCTTGGCGAAGAGCTTTGACGAGGAACTCAAGGCACCTGATCTGGAACTGAATCAACTGATCTCGATCGAGGACGTGACCGATCGAGTCAACGAGCAGATCACCGAAGCCGCGGACGCTGAAGAAGCCGCCAAACAACGCCGGGCAGTGATCGCGACGATCGAGAAAGAATCGCTCGATGAAACCGGTTTGCGAAGCGACGTCGTGACGCTGTTTGGCGGAGCGAAGTATCACCTTTATCGATACAAGAAATATACCGACGTGCGATTGGTATGGGCTCCCGAGACCGCTGCCGCATTCTTTGGTGGCGACGCGGACAACTTTGAATACCCTCGCTACAACCTCGACGCGACGTTGATGCGTGTCTATGAGGATGGCGAACCTGCCAAGCTGGAACACTTCCTGAAATGGAACGATCAACCGGCCAAAGATGGAGACCTTGTCTTTGTCAGCGGTCACCCTGGTCGCACGCAGCGGATCTTCACCGTCGAGGCGCTGGAGTACCTTCGCGACGAACGATTGCCTCATGTGTTGGATTTGCTTCGTCGCAAAGAGGTTCTGCTTCAGCAATATCGTTTGGAAGGCAAAGAAGCGGCTCGCCGTGGACGCGACGAGTTGTTTGGAATCCAAAACGCTCGCAAGGCTTACTCAGGCATGTTGGCTGGACTGCAGGATCCGCAAACGTTTGTGTCCAAAAGAGGTCGCCAAGATCGTCTGCTGACTGCACTTTCTAAGTCACAGGAACACTCGGGACTGGCGGACGCTTGGAAAGAAGTCGCGGAAGTGCAGAAGGAGAAGACTGAGTTGCTAGACCGCTCGGTATCGCTTCGCAGTGAGCTTTTCCAACTCGCTCTTCGAATTCTGATTTTGTCAGAAGAAGATCGCAAACCCAATGAAGAACGTTTGCCCGGATACACCGATTCGGGGCGCGAATCGCTGATGGCTCAATTGCTTTCACCGGCACCGATCTACGACGATTTGGAAATGGTGAAGTTAGCCGACGAGATCGCTTTGTTGCTCGAAAGCCGCGGCATGAACGACTCGATCGTTCAAGAAGTCTTGGCGGGACGTTCGCCCAAACAAGTCGCCAGCGAATTGGTGTCCGGGACGAAAATCAAGGACGTCGAAACACGCAAGGCACTAATCGAGGGTGGGTTGGACGCCGTCTTGGCATCGAAAGATCCGATGATCCGAATGGCTCGTGTGATCGCACCAGAGTATCGCCGAATCGACAAGATAAACGAGCAACTCAGCGAACGTGAAAAGCAGGCTTACGCGGAGATCACCCAAGCGACGACTGTAATCGAAGGCACCGGAGGCTATCCCGACGCAACTTTCACACTGCGTTTGGCGTTCGGTGTGGTTTCTGGTTACGAAGAACGCGGCGAACAGATTGAGCCGACAACGAACTTCGCAGGTGCGTTCACCCACGCGAAGGAACATGAAGGGCAAGAAGATTTTGACCTTCCCGAATCTTGGATGTCCGCGAAAGACAAGATCGACTTGGATACCCAGCTCAACTTTGTCTGCACCGCGGATATTATTGGTGGAAACAGTGGTTCACCGGTGGTCGATCGAGATGGAGCCTTGGTGGGACTGATCTTTGATGGAAACATCCAAAGCCTGACCAGCGACTACCTCTACACCGACGTCCTGAGCCGAGCGGTGAGTGTGTCCGGCGTCGCAATTCCCGAAGCCCTGCGTTCGATCTACCAAGCCAACGACTTGGCCGATCAACTCGGGAACTGAGTCGTTTCGGCCAAAAGATTTTCGACTGGTGGACAGAAGATCCACCAGTCGCTCAACGGTCGATTCTCAATCAGTCCGATTTGGCTTCGATCAAGTCACCGGTTTGCTCTGCGACTTCGCCGGCTGCTTCGCGAATCTCTTCATTCTGATCTTCGAGCTCTTCCAATTCGTCGGACGAGATCGCACCGTCAACCTGAGCTTCGTTGAGCTCTTCTCGGCCTTCTTGCACTTCTTCGTTGTAGTTGTCGACCGACATATCGTACTGGGCTTCGTCACATCCGATTGCGGTCAAGCAGGTTGCGAACGCGGCGGTCAATGCGAATGATTTCCAAGGCATGATGATCCTCTCTAAGTGGGAGCGTGAGAATTAAGTGACGCGCCCGATGAATCAAACCATCGACATTGACGCGTGAGACTTTTCCACGGTCGCACATTTCATGCCAGAAATTTCACGCCTGAAACAGGCACCTGCAGGCGTCTCGCTGTTTCCGCTTTGGAAACCAAGAGTCTCAGCGAACGATGACCAGGACTTCGGTGATGAAGTCGTTGCCAGTGCTGGCGGCTTCGGGTGAACCCAGAGCAAAATCAATTCGGTTGGTGAATGATTCGGCTTCGACGGGCATGAAGTCGCGGTTACTCAGTGCCATGCCGAGTCGTTGCAACGAACGCTTGTCTTTGGCATTCAAGTCATAGGCAACGGCACTCGAAGGAGCCACGTCTTCATCTTGTTGCCAAGCGATGCCGGAGACTGCGTTGCCCATCGCCATCGACATACCGACGGATTCAATCGAGTCTTCGTCCGCGAGCAGTTCGAGGAACAAGCGATCCAATTGTTTCGCTGGACCTCGCAACAACAAAATTTGATAACGAGTGTTGTCGTTCAGGGTGACTGATTCGCGAGTTGCTTCAATCAAACGTTCGTTGACAAGTTGCTTGCTTGAAGTGGACAAGCCGGCCGTTGTCATCGCCTTTCGAACCGGATCACTGTTCAACGCAAAGTGGTTGCGTGCACCAGGGTCGCGGGCTTCTGGTTTGAGTTGAACGTCGTAGATCAAAACCGCACCGGAGAGCGACTGAACTTCGCTGTTGTTACCAGCAGCAACGGTCGCCGACATGTCGACGGGAGCAGCGTTTAGCTTGGGCGTTGTTTCGGTATTCATTGCCGAAGCAATGGCGTTTGGCTCGGGGCGGTCCGGTCCGTTGTTGGTGGATGCCTCCAGGTCTGCGACCGAATTCGTGGTCGTTGATGTGTCTTCAGCGAGCATGTTGCCAACGGGCAAACCGTCGGCAGATTGTTCCGTCGAACCATCATTGGCCGCGATGGTTTCCACGGCGGGAGCACTCCGCGAATCCAAGTCATTGACTGGATCGACTTCAACATTGGCCGGATCGGCTTGCGCGACCACGGTGGAAGGATCACCAATTGGAGTGTTCGGATCGGTATCGCTCAAACGATTTTGCAGCGAGGCAACCAACAATCCTGCCGCGGCCAATCCGGCGATCGCAGCCACCCAAGTTCGTCGGGCATTGCGACTGGATTGAGGAATCACCGATTCGACAGGGACCGAAACGGGAAGTTTTCGCAGCGGGTGATCGGACGACAATTCATCGTCGATGGCTCGTTGCTGTGCCGCAGCGACAACGCGGGATGCAAAATCGGATGGCAAGCTCGATGAGGTGGTTGTGCTTTGGTGCAGCGATCGCAACATTTGACGATCGAATTCCGCATCGGTGATTCGCTGGGCTAAGTCAGCGTCCATGCGCAACTGCTCGGCGAGCCATTGCGATTGATCATCGCTCAAACGACCATCCAAATGGTCGCTGATCAGCTGATCGATCTGTTCGGGTTTTAGAGACATGATGCTGTTCTTTTGCAGCGAAAGCGAGGTTTGAAACGTATCGAACCAACGCGACGCGTCCATGCGTAGGGGTACAGTGTGAACAAGCCGGCCGCCAGAGCGGTGCATCGGGTTGTCAAGGTGTCAGATGGCGGATGAACTCACAAAGTTCCCAAATTAGCTTGAAATCGTTCCGTCTGGGGTGCCCACCATCGATCGCGAGACCATTTTAGGGGCCAATCGCAAGGCTTATCAGCGGATGACGGCCGCCGGATCTCCGCTGTGCCAGATTGTTTCGGACGAGGAATTGGCCGATCCGCTGCGGACGGTCGACGCGGCGGGGTGGTTGGGCGGAAACATTTCGGGGCAAAAAGTTTTGTGCCTCGCTGCGGGCGGGGGCCGACAAAGCTGCTTGTACGCTGCCGCGGGGGCTCGCGTGACGGTTGTGGATCTCTCGCCCGCGATGCTGGAACAGGACCGCATCGCGGCTCGCCAGCGGGGTCACCAAGTCGAATTGATCGAAGGATCGATGGATGATTTGTCCATGTTGCCCGCGGGACATTTCGACATCGTCATTCACCCGGTCAGCACGTGTTATGTGCCTTCGGTCATGGTTGTCTACGCCCAGGTCGCTCGCGTGATTCGCGGCGGCGGCATTTATATCAGCCAGCACAAATCGCCGGCGAGCCTGCAAACGTCGACCCAACCCCGTGCAGCCTCGAACGGTTCGCCCCGATACACGGTGGAACATGCGTACTACCGCAGTGGATTGTCCGTGAAGTCTGGCCCCAACACACCCGTTCCGCCGCCTCCCGCCAATCCGGTCGCCGCTCGATTGAGAGAACCCGGTGCGGTGGAGTTCCTGCATCGGTGGGAAGAATTGATCGGCGGCATGTGCCGATCCGGGTTCGTGATCGAGGACATGGCCGAACCGATGCATGCCAAACGAGATGCCGAACCGGGCAGCTTTGCCGAGCGAGCTCGTTTCGTTCCACCCTACGTTCGGATCAAAGCTCGACGGCGAAATGAGCTGTCCGCGGATTCACCCACGGCCCAGAGACTTTGGATTCCAGAAAACTGATCTAGCCGGATCGCCGCGGCAATTGATAGTTCCAAAGCATCCGACTGATCTGCTTCGCGTTGTCGCCCTTTCGTTCGATTGGACTGACCGGCAAATGGTTGGTTTCCTGACCGCATTCTGGAACTGCTGAGTTTCACGCTTTGGCCACCCGTATCCAATCTTTCTGTTCCCACGCGAAAACTCTGGTGGCGATCGCGATGTTGTTCGTCCTCAGCACCGGATGCGTGCGTCGACGAATGACGGTGCGGACCAGTCCTCCAGGTGCAACGGTCTCGATCGACAACCAATTGATTGGAACCTCTCCAGCGGCCACCAATTTTGAATACTATGGCACGCGTGAGGTTCGCATCGAACGCGAGGGCTTTCGAACAGAGACTGTTCTGCGCAAGATCAAACCGCCATGGTACCAATTGCCAGTTTTGGACTTCGTGAGCGAAACGCTTTGGCCCGGTGAAATTCGCGATGAGCGGATCATCGATATCGAATTGGTGCCTCAAGTGATCGAACCCTCCGAGGATGTCTTGAATCGTGCCGAAGCCCTCCGCAATCAATCGCGAAGCGGCATCATCCCTCAAGGTTGATTCGACCGATTCTCATTGGTCGAGATTGATCGGGCCACTCATCGGTCCGCTTTGCATCGTGGTGTTGATGGCCTCGGTATTGTCGGGCCGCGATCGTTTGGCGTTTCGTGACGTCAGCCATTTCTACACGCCGCTGTATCAATACGTCGGCGAGCGATGCGCCGAGCGACCGCTGACGTTTTTCTGGTCAGCGATGTGGAACCCGCTCGATCAAACTGGGATGCCATTGGCAGGTGAGACCACGACGGCGGTCTACTATCCGGTTCGGCATTTGATCTATTCGATACCGTTGCTGGTAGATCGTTCCACGAACGAAACAGCATCGCCCAACGATCTGTCTGAAGACGCATCGTTAGCACTGGCTTGGTATGTGACGTTGCATTTGATTCTGGCTTCGTTATCGGCGTATTGGGCGGCTCGGTATCTCGGATGCAAACCTGCGTGCTCGACGATCGCGTCGCTGGCCTATCCGCTGTCGGGAAGCGTTTTGTTTCTCGCAACCAATCCACCTTTTCTGGTTGGTGCGGCGTGGTTGCCGTTTGCTCTGGTGCCTTTGGTCCACTCAAAAGCGCGCGGTTGGAAATTACCGTCGATCGCTATGGCCATGATGGTGCTGGGTGGCGATCCACAAACAGCGTTTCATGTCGGAATCGTTGCCGGACTCTGGCTGATCGTCGATGTCATTCGAAATCTTCGTGATCGAAAGGCGTGGCCCAGTCTGCTTCTCCGGGCACCTCGGATGTTTGGAATTGCGGCGACGGCCACTGTCTTAGCTGCACCTCAGATATGGGCATCGGTGAACTGGGCTCGTCACAGTGGTCGTGTTTGGTCGGAGTTGAATGAAACACAATCGTTCGCGTTTTCAATTGCACCCTGGCGATGGTTGGAGTTGGCGATGCCATCGTTGTTTGGATCTCCGTGGCCGGTGAACCATCGCTGGGACCGGCCGTTGTTTCTTGGTGGAGACCTCAGCCCGGTCGATGCGTTGTGGACTCCCAGTTTATACCTCGGTTTATCAACGTTGGTCTTGGTGGCGTTGAGTTTGCGCGGAAGCTACCAAGATCGCTTTCGCGGGACCGGCTTGTGGTGTTTCGTCTTGTTGGGATCCAGTTTGGCCGCGATGGGTTGGTATGGACCTTGGCATGTGCCGTATCAATGGTTGGTCGATTGGGTCCCGGGCTACGACGCGTTTCGGTATCCGGCGAAGTGGTTGCCGTTTGGAACCTTTGCTTTGGCGATGATGGCGGCACTCGGGGGCCAACGCGCCCTCCGATGTCTCAGCGAATCATCTGACCCGAACGATGTGTTTGCCAACGGAGTGTGGCAAGCCGCCTGGTTTTGGCTAAGCGTGACATTGGCATCGGTTCTCGCTAGCGTCGGAGTTTGGTCCGCGATGGCATCAGTGAAGTCGGCACCGATCGATGCGGTGTGGGGACCGTTTCAAACCGACGTTGCGTGGTATGGATGGCTCGCTTGTGTGGCTCATACTTGGATCATCGCCACGACTATCATCGCGATGGGCCTTTGTTGGAAGGCTCTCTTTGTTCGCCGAACGGTATCTTGGGTTTGGGTTGCTCTGATTGCTTGTGACTTGATGGTCGCTCATTGGAACTTAGTACCGACGATCAATCGAAATGCGGAGCGTCAGGCTTGGCAAGAGCTTGACCATGTGACCTCAAACACCGCCGAAGTTGGTCGTTGGATCCGGACAGCGGGTCAAGGTGAATACCCGGCTGATTGGGCGACGAGGTCAGACCCGCAGCGTTTGTTGGCGATGGAAGTTCACGACCGCCGGCGATGGTACGGTCGTTGGCATTTGACGCAGAAGGAAGCTGTCTTCAACAGCATTGTCTCCATCCGGCCCTGGGCGATTGACCAGTTTTGGAACACGGTTCGTGATCGAGACGATCCGATCGATTGGCAACAAACGGCGGCTTGGCTGGGTGTGGGAGGATCACGAACTTCGGATGGTCACAGCCATGTATGGCGAACGACCGACTTGCGATTCCATCCATACAATCAAGTTGTCACGGAGCCCAATGTTCCATGGCCAGTTCGAATAGAAACCGCATCCGAGTCAGGCGAACAGGTCGACTTGATCGCGGTGGGATCATCCGCCATGTCTGCGGGAGCAATCGACGACACCTTTGTGTCGCGGCGTGTTTACCAGGACGGTGGATGGAGGGCAGAATTGATTTCGCAGGACTGCTCGATCGAAACGATTCCGGGCACCGTGTTCAATGCGGATGGCGTCGCACAAGGAGTCTGGTGTCCGCCCGGATCTTGGACGATCCGTTGGATCTACTCTCCCCCGGGGCACAACGTGGCAGTGATCGTTTGGATGTTGGGAGGGTTGATCATCGCAGTCCTTTCGATTAATTCTTTCATTCGCATGTGGTTCACGCAGTCCATCCCGGGCAGGATGACGGGCTCAGCAAGCTGAATGACCAAATCAAATTTTCGCGAGATCACTCCGCGTCGAAGAACAACTCGTCGGCAGGATTCCAACGAATGTTTTTCATCGCTTCGATTGAAAGTCGGCCTTGGTTGCGTTGAGGATCACAGCTCGGCTGAACCGCTTCTTCAGGGTTTTCCAACATGTCGAATCGTTCACCGTCGGAAAGCTGCAACACGGGGCAAGCGTAACCTTCCACCGGTCGGCGAATCACGTCCGCCCATTTTCCATTGGTGAGTTCGACGCGGCTGCCAAGGGGGAACAATGACTTCGTTCGCAACAACGCGTGGATGACTTGTGGATCAAAGCTTCCGTAGCGAGCTTGATGCAGAATGAATCCCAAAGCGTCGTGAGGCACCAGTGCCTTTCGAAAACCGGTACCCAGCGTTAAACGAAGATAGGTGTCGCAAACGTTCAGAATGCGTGCGTAGATGTGAATCCGTTTGCCTTCTAATCCGAACGGGTATCCCGATCCGTTGTATTGTTCGTGGACTTGTTCGATTGCCAACAGAACCGAATGAGGAATGTCCGACACTTCGCGAAGACTGTTCGCTGAGACGACGGGGTGTTTGCGGTATTCCCAACCTTCTTCTTCCGAAAACGGACCACGGCCAGGCAAGCTGAAGGCGGGGTCCATGGAATACAAACCAATGTCATGCAACAAACCGGCCATGCCGATTTCCAACACGGATGGACCATCCAAGTCGAGTTCCGTTCCGATGGCCATGCCCAACACGCCCATTTTCACGCTGCGGTCGGTCAGCGACATTTCGGTGTTGCTGGCGACAACTTCGCCCACGGTTTGATCGTGGTCGTCGACCATCGCGGACGCGAAGGCACCGGACAGGTCCGACAACGCTTCGACCGTTTGCATCTTCTGTTCGGTCAATGCCAACCGAATTTCTTCGAACTTGTTACGAGCCATTTTGACATGGCCTTGCAACGTTCGTCGGCGAGTGAGATCAATGGGCTCGTGGTGACGATTGACCAAAGCGTCTTTCAACGGCACTCCCTTGATCCACTTTGTTGGATCTCGTCCCGGAGCATGCGACGCGTCCTTGTCTCGAGTGTTTTTCGGTTTCGCTTTGACTGCGGAGGAATTGGAACGATTGCTCAGCCCATCGGCTTCTTCAGCATTGACCGTCAACTCTTCGATGCCGCGTTCCCGCAGGCCATCGATCACTTCATTTGTGATTCGTGTGCCAGTACCAAGTAGCAGTCGACCAATCTCGTCTTCGATCGGTGTACGACAAATCGCACCGACCTGAAGATCGTCAACGGGGACAAGAACAGTGTTCTTGCTCATATTCGCGTTAGAGGTAGCGGAACTCATATTGTGCCCAGTTCATTTTTGGCTCCTTCGTGGAGTACGATCGAACAAGTCCAAATTCAATGCTGCCCGTGCATGCGGCCCCACCCGATACTCTAAATCTAGGTTTCAAACTGAGCTTGGGTGGGAGTCTTCCGCAAATTTTATGAAACACTCGTTCAGCCCCGCCCGCGATTTGGCCGTCATTGGTGGGGGAATCGTCGGCCTTGCCACCGCGATGACTTGGTTGCAAACCCGTCCCGGGAGTCGTGTGACGGTGCTGGAAACAGAGGCTCGGGTCGGCCAACACCAAAGTGGGCACAACTCGGGTGTCATCCATTCAGGGATCTACTATCAGCCCGGTAGTGAGAAAGCTTTGTTGTGCCGGGAGGGCAAAACCAAACTCGAAGCATTCTGCGAAAAACACGGGATTCGCTGGGAAAAATGCGGAAAAGTCGTCGTCGCAACCGATCCTAGCGAGCTGAGTTCGTTGGAACGAATCATCGAGCGAGCGGACCTCAACGGAGTGGAATTTCGACGGATCACAATCGACCAACTACGGCAACTCGAGCCTTCTGTTGCGGGTGTTGATGCGATCGTGGTCCCCGAAACGGGCATCGTGGATTACCGGTCGGTTTGCGACGCTTATCGGCATTGCATCGAAGAGATGGGTGGCAGCGTCCAATTGGGTTTTCAGGTCCAACGCTTGGACGCGGATGACTCCGGCGTTCGATTAGCTGGTGTTGATCACAATCAATCAAGCAGGAAGTTTGATATCCGAGCCCGATCGGCGATTGCGTGCGCGGGGCTGCACAGCGACACGCTGGTTCGGCAAAGTGAATCCGATGCCTCCCGTTCAGATACAGAATCATCGTCTGAGGAAGTTCGAATCATTCCGTTTCGGGGCGAATACTATGAGCTGCGGCCTGAAAGACGCGGTTTGTGTCGCAATTTGATCTACCCGGTTCCGGATCCCGCGTTCCCATTCCTTGGTGTGCACTTCACTCGGATGATCGATGGAAACGTCGAGTGTGGTCCCAATGCGGTGTTGGCTCTCGCTCGAGAGGGTTACCGATGGCGTGACATCGATGTTCGATATTTGCAACGAACGTTGGGGTACAGCGGCTTTCGTCGATTGATCCAGAAGCATTGGCGGAAAGGCCTCGGCGAAATGAATCGTTCGCTACGAAAGTCCGCCTTTGTGTCCGCCCTTCAAAAATTGATCCCTGAGCTGCGAGCCTCGGACCTAATCCCCGCCCGAGCTGGCGTGCGAGCCCAAGCGGTGCGAGCCAACGGTGAATTGGTCGACGACTTCTTGTTTCGATCGACGCCCAACGTGACGCATGTGTTGAACGCCCCCAGCCCCGCGGCGACGGCATCGCTGGCAATCGCTCGTCGGGTGATCGAACAGCATCAGAAACAGAATCCAAACGCCTGAATGGCAACGATGAATTCGGGACCCGCTTCCGCGTTCTTAAACGCTGCGGTAGGTCGGTTCCGGACGACCGGGACGGAAACTGTCGAGCTGGGTCGTTTCGGTCTCAGCGTTCAAACGAGCCGCCACCGACTGGACAACCTGTTGGACTTCTTCGGTCAATGATTCTGGCGCCAACCGAACCCGAGCGTTGATGATTGCGTTGGCGGAGCGTGAGTTGGTTTCGGATGCAATCGACAAAACGGTTTGCGAATCACTGTCAATCAAGTTGGCAACGCTGACCGGTTGATCGTCCGCCTCGTTGTCGCTGCAGAGAACTTTCAAGTGTCCCGGTTCAGCACCCAGGGCCAACAAACGTTGTCGCAGTTCATCAACCAATCCCACGCTGAGGTCATCGAGTGCAAACGAATCTTCGCTCCGAAAATTCACCGTTGCATTGAGCCAACCGAGTTCTGCTTCACCATCGGCATAGACGTCGTAGTCCACTTCCATCATCGATTCGCGAGGAGCCGCGTCGCCTTGGAAGGCTTGGTACAGCACATCCAAATTCTCGCCGGTCTTGGCCGACAACGGGATGACTTTGCGACCTGGGTACTGCTCGTTCAACTGTTCCTTGAGCGCTTGCACGTCTTCGTCGGACAATTCATCGATGCGATTGAGCAGGATGATTTCGGACTCTTCAAGTTGCTTGCGAAAGATGTATTCGGCTTTCTCGGAAAATCCTCCACCGACGCCCGACAGAATCTTCTTTCCATGATTGGGTTTTAAAACCACGGCATAGGGACGATGCACAAACTTTCCGCCAAGACGTTCCATCATCGGAACCGCGATGGTCGCAATCAAGTCGGTGCAGCTTCCAACTGGTTCCGCGAGAACGACGTCGGGACGTTGGCGATTCTCAAATTCTTCCATGGCGTCGGTCAAACCATCGAAGTTGCAACAGAAACAGGACCCTGCGACTTCGTTGACTTCCAACCCTTGGCTCTTCAGCAACTGCGTGTCGACCAAACCGGCGGCTTGATCGTTTGTTACGATGCAAACGTGTTTGCCTTCGGATTGCAGTTGTTTCGCCAAGCGAGCGATGAGCGTGGTTTTGCCGGCTCCCAAAAAACCGCCGATCATGATGAATTCAATGGGCTGGGGCATCGGTGAGTCTCATGGTTTTGATGTTGGGAACCGACCAAACGCGGCAGTCGATCGCGAAAACGTGAATCCGACATTCTGACGATCGTTAGAACGTCAGTCAATCATCGGGCCCATGTCGAGTTTGCAGCAACCGAGGTTCAACGCGGTTTGCTTCGACTTGCCACGACTGGGCAGCATGCCTTCTTTCAGCGAGTAATAGATGAACTTCCCTTCCCGCTGGGTCTGCACCAAATCGGCGTGAAAGAGGACTCGCAAGTGGTGCGAGACGGTGCCGATTTCTTGTTCCACCAAAATGGCCAGGTCAGAAACACTCAGCGGGCCGCTCTGCAAAGCACGCACGATTTGCAGACGCAGAGGGTCGCCAAGTGCCTTCAAGTAGCCCGCACACTGCGACTCATTCGGTTCGGATGGTGGAGTGGTCATGGCCGAATTGTAAGAGAAAAATCCATGGTCGACATTCGATCGCGTCATCTTTCGATCGTGGCAATCGTCGCAGGGCGAACTAGAGTGAGATCATGTCCCCCCCGGCAGAAACGTCGCTCTTGGAAGAACCCACTGACCAAGATTTCGACGAACACGTGGAACCGCTAACGCCATCACCGAACTCAGAACACGGTGTTTTGGAAGGCTCGTTTGCGCTAGCGTGCCCGCTGCTGTTGATGCTCGCGGCCGCGCTAAATCCGCTGGACCAATCCGACTCAACACCCGCTGGATCGGCGGGTGCAGGTTTGACGATGGAAGTGGCGATGAAACTGCTTCTGTCCGGAGCGGTCGGGTTCGTTGCAGTGCTCGGTTGGATGTTGTGCCCACCGGTCCGTCAGCGTCTGGCGAAATTTCCAGGTTGGATTTTGGTGGCGCTAGGTGGCGTCTTTTTGGTGACCAGCGCGGCGGCGTATGGCCCTGCGGCAACGGTGTCTCGCGCTGCGGCGATGATCAGTTGCCTCTACATCGTTTTCATTGCGGTCACGTTGCAGTTCATATCTTTGCGACAGTCGCTGCAGTGTGTGCTTGTCGGGTTGGTGCTGCACCTGATCGCGGCGTGGTGTTTGTATCTGGGTGGCGGTGAGACGGCGGTCTATCAAGAAGAACTTGGGCAGACACTGATCATCGAACGAATGGGCAGCACGGCACACCCCAACTCGCTCGGTCGCATCGGTGCCTTGGCGATCCTGGTTTGTTTGGGGCTTTGGCGAACAAGAACCCGTCCCCTCACCCCAACCATGATCGCAACGATGGGATTCGTATTCGTCATTTCCTCCGCCACAATATTCGAATCGATGAGTCGGACTGCGCTCGTTTCGTGTGCCGCATCGGTCTTGGCCGTGATGATGGATCGCCTAACCAACCGCCGTGGGTTGGCTCTTGGTTTGTGCGGGGTGATGGGTGTCTGTTTGTTGATGCTGACGATTGGCTTGTTGTCGGAAGGTTCCGATGTCAGCAGTCGCGTGGTCGCTGTTGGTACCAAGACTGGCGATGTGGAGGAACTGACGTCGGTAACTGGGCGAACGGAGATTTGGGCGGAGGCGATTCGCTACATCGCTCAACGACCGTTGACCGGATGGGGATTGAACAGCGCGCCATTGTTGTTGGAAGATTTCTCGCATCACACGCACAACTTGTTGCTGCACGCACTTTTTTCAGCGGGCATCTTTGCCGGAATTTGTGTCGCGGTGCTGATCGCGTGGACGGTTTATCACGCCTTCACGGTGGTCGATCCAATGTTTCGCGGGATCGCCGCATACATTTGTGTTTCAGGTTTGTTCGAAGACACCGCGTTCGAAACATTCCCGTTTGCTTCGACGCTGTTGTGGTTGTTGGTGCTGCTCGCCGCGTCGGTTGAGATGTCGAAATCGGAAGAGCAATTGGTTGGTGATCTCACGCAATGAGATCTCGAATGACGTGAGCTTCCTCGACGCCCGTGAGTCGTTGACTGAGGCCCCGGAATTTGAACGTGAACCGTTCGTGATCGATTCCCAGAAGATTCAGCACGGTTGCATTGAGGTCACGGATATGGACTGGGTTTTCAACGATGTTGTAGGAAAATTCATCCGTCGTGCCGTAGTCAAAACCAGCTTTCACGCCGCCGCCAGCCATCCAAGTGGTGAAGCAACGCCCGTGGTGATCGCGACCGGAACTGGGGTTTTCCAGTTGTCCTTGGCTGTAAACGGTGCGGCCAAATTCACCGCCCCAAATCACCAAGGTGTCATCGAGCATTCCCAATCGTTTGAGGTCTTGGACCAACGCGGCGGAAGCTTGATCGACATCCTTGCATTGACGTGGCAACTGATTGCGAATCGAGATGTGTTGATCCCATCCACGATGGAACAGTTGAATGAAACGCACGCCGCGTTCGGCCATGCGTCGAGCCTGCAAACAATTCGCGGCGTATGAACCGGGACGCCGGGCGTCTTCCCCGTACAGTTCAAACGTGGATTCAGGTTCGTCGGAAACATCGGTCAGTTCAGGCACGGACGTCTGCATGCGATAAGCCATCTCATAGGCCTCGATACGGGCCAGCGTTTCCGGATCGCCCGTGGCTTCCGAGTGCATTTGGTTCATCCGTCCCAGCGTGTTCAAGAGTTCTCGACGTGAGTCTCGCGAAACGCCATCGGGGTTCTTGAGATACAGCACCGGGTTGGCTCCCGGACGCAGCATCACGCCTTGATGGCTAGACGGCAGATATCCGCTGCCCCACAACCGCGAAAACAGGGGCTGGCCGGGATTCTTCCCGCTGCCTTGGCTGAGCAAGACCATGTAGGCGGGGAAGTCTTCATTTTCGGATCCCAACCCATAGCTCAGCCAAGCTCCCATCGACGCGTGCCCCATTTGTTGAGAGCCCGTGTTGATGTAGGTCACCGCCGGGTCGTGGTTGATCGCTTCGGTCCACATCGAACGCACGATCGAGATGTCGTCGGTGATCTCTTGCAAGTGCGGCAACAAATTGCCAACCCACGTTCCATGCTGGCCACAACGTTTGCCGCCCCACAAAGGTTTGACGACCGGAAATTGACTCTGGCGCGACGTCATGCCGGTCAGTCGTTGTCCTCCGCGAACCGAATCGGGCAGGTCCGTGCCGTGCAGTTGTTCCAGTTCATCCTTGTGATCAAACAGGTCGATGTGACTTGGTCCGCCGGACTGAAACAGGTAGATGACCCGCTTGGCTTTGGGGGCAAAGTGTGGCAATCCCGAGGCCAGATTCGCTTGGATCGGATCGCCAGAGGCAGCCGCGTGAGGGTTGGCTTCGGATGCCAACAGCTTGCCCAGTGCCATCGCACCAAGACCCGCGGCGGAGCTGCCGAACAGCGACCGGCGAGTCATCATTTGCGATTGTCGCAATCCAAGTTCGTGAATCAATGATTGGTTCATAGGAAGTTGCGTTTCGAGGTGGCGTGCGTCGGATCGATGATGGGGAAGGGTTGCGGAACAGGCTGCTCAAAGTCGAGTCAGTGTTTCGCTCAGGTTCAGCAGCAGCGTGGCGATTTGCATCCAGGCCGCATGTTCAGCGGGATCGAGTGTTTCCAAGCGAGGTGATTCGCCGACCGAGACCGCAGCCAAAGCGTCCTCGGGCGATTGAGCAAATCGTTCGCGTTCGCTTTGCAACAGTGACAACACAGCGTCACGTTCTTCGTCGTTGGGGGATCGACCGACGACTCGGGTGAAAGCTTGATCGATGCGTCGGGCGTCTGTGACCGACGTGTCCGTTGATGCTGATTCGCTCAGCAAGCGTTCGGCCAAGACCCGAGCGGCTTCGGCGAACTGTGGATCGTTCAGGGTCACGAGTGCTTGGATGGGCGTGTTCGTCACGCCGCGATCCATCGTGCACAGTTCACGGCTGGGTGCATCGAAGGCGGCCATCGCCGGATGCGGGCTGGTTCGTTTGACAAACGTGTAGAGGCTGCGTCGATACAGCTTCTCACCGTGGTCTTGCACGAAGACTTGTTTGGTCGCGGGCGTGCTGCCGAAGTGGCTGACTTCTTTCCAAAGTGCCGGTGGTTGGTAAGGTTGCAGACTTGGTCCGCCAACACGAGGCACCAACAAGTCGCTGACCGCGAGAGCTTGATCGCGAATGAATTCGGCGGGCAAACGGAACCGAGGCCCGCGTGCGAGCAACCGATTCTTCGGATCGAGTTCGATCTGTTGCGGTGTGGCAGAAGATTGTTGACGATAGGTCGCACTGCTGACCATTTCGCGAATCAACTGTTGTTGGTTCCAGCCAATCTCAAAGAAGTGTGTCGCGAGATAGTCCAGCAATTCCGGGTGACTGGGGTATTCGCCTTGCGATCCAAAGTCCGCCGAGGTCGCGACCAACCCCGTGCCGAAGAACAGCGACCACAGACGATTGACCGCGACGCGAGAGGTGAGTGGGTGATCGGGACTTGTCAGCCAACGAGCCAAGTCCAATCGGTCCGCTTTGTCATTTTCATCGGCAAGTCCAGGTAGCACCCTGGGTGTCGTTGGAGTGACCCGATCCGTGGGCGAATCGTATTGGCCTCGGTCGAGCACAAACGTTTCGCGAGGTTTCTTGGCGGTGTTCATCACCATGGTCGAGAAAGTTCCGGTCAACACATCACGACGTTCTTCGAGGTTGCTGATCCGGGTTCGCAACGGTTGGAGCTGATCGCTCGTTTGACGAAACTTTTTGAGGACCGTTTGTCGTGTGGTGTCGTCCCATTCGTCGGACGGAGTTTGAATGGCATCGACCAGCGAATCACTCCAGAGACTGTCGGTGTCATTGCCGGTGAACGGTTGGATTTGCCATTCGTACGGAAGTGATTTCCCTTGGCCAAAGACCAACAGCACGCTCAGGTACGGTGTCGTCTGAGGATCGATCGGTTGATCGAAAGTCACTGTGAGATGTTGTTCTGATTGGCCGGTGGCAGGTTGCCACCAACGTTCATTGCTTTCGTCCCGGATTGATTCCGCTGCGTGTCCTTCAGCTTGAGTGCTCGCGGTGACTTTGTGGAATGAGAGCTGACGGTGGTAATCAACTTGGTCCGCCGGTTGTTCCGTTGCCGAGATCAACACGGTGGTGACCTTGGGGACCCCCTCGTCAAAGGGCGTGAGGACCATCGGTGGTTCGGTCGGCTTGGCCGCGTCTTCTTTGTTTGCTTCTTGTGCGGGTTTGGCTGGACCGGGTCGCGGGTGAAAGGAGACACGAAGGCCCGTGATCGGTGATCCATCGGACAGCTTATCCGCCGACAACCGCAGCGAGTGACTCATCCCACTCAATCCGCCGCTGGGTTGAGCGAGCTTCACCGTGCCGTTTGCATCAAACTCCATCGCACCGCGAAGGTTGGGCGAGGAAACATCCAGCAGTTCGATCGGCACATACCGAAACTGGTCACCGCGTGATGCTTCTTCCTGTCGTTGCGATTCCAACCAAGCTTCCAAACCTTCCGTGGTTTCCGCCAGTTGCGCACGTAGTTGCTCCAGTTCTGATTCGAGTTGCGGCAACTCGTCAGTTTGCAGCACCGTTTTGGCCATGACGTTTGGAGACGCATTGCGACCCGAATTTCCGTCTAACCCGTTGTCTTGCAATTCGTTGAAGAACGCGAAAAACTGATAGTATTCGCGTTGCGAGATGGGGTCGTATTTGTGGTCATGGCATTGGGCACAACCCATCGTCAAACCCAGGAATACTTCACTGGTTGTTTTCACCCGATCAGCGACATAGTTGGTGAGGTTTTCCTCGGGGATCGTGCCGCCTTCGTGTGTGATCATGTGGTTGCGATTGAATCCTGTCGCAATCAGTTGCGACTCGGTTGGATTGGGAAGCAAATCACCCGCGAGTTGTTCCGTCAAAAACTGATCGAATGGCATGTTGTCGTTGTAGGCCTGGATTACCCAGTCACGCCACAGCCACATGTGACGACCGCCGTCGATCGAATAACCGTTTGTGTCGGCGTAGCGAGCTTGATCGAGCCACGGGAGTGCCATTCGCTCGCCGTGATGTGGCGAGCTCAACAACCGGGTGATCGTTTCTTGGTAAGCGGTTTCACCGTGCAATTGGTAGTCGCGGACGAATGCGTTGACTTCTTCGGGGGTGGGCGGCAAACCGATCAAGTCAAAGCTCAGTCGACGGATCAACGTTTTCGCGTCGGCCTCCGGTGAGGGTGCCAAACCGGCTTCGGCCAAGCGCTGGGCCACGAAGAAATCAATTTCATTGCGAGCCCAATTTTGGGTGGAATCTTCCTCGGTGAAATCAACCGTTGGGATTTCGGGCATGGTCGGTGGAATGAACGCCCAGTGGCCTTCGTATGCGGCGCCTTCTTCAATCCAGCGCTGGAGCAACGTCTTTTGTTCCTGCGTCAAAACCAGGTGGGATTCCGGTGGTGGCATCAGCATGTCGGGATCTTCGCTGATGATTCGTTTCCAGGCTTCACTGTCTTCCAGGTCGCCGGGCACGATGGGTTGGTAGCCGCCGAGATCTGCCGTGGCGCCTTCCAGTGTGTCCAGTCGCAAGTCTGCTCGACGACCATGTTCATCGGGACCGTGACAGTGAAAGCAGGTTTCCGAAAGAATCGGACGAATATCGCGATTGAATTTCAGTTTGCGATCGGCAACGGATTCGAATTCAGGAATCGACACGGCGGTCAACGCGGGATGGTTCATCGAACCAGAGGAATTGATGACCTTCCAAGGATTGGGGGTACGTCGGTCGGAGGAACGCCCGCCGTCGGAGTGATTGGTGGTCTGGGTCGTCGTTCGATCGACCTCAGGGGATGAGGTCACGATTTCATCCACCATCGCCACAGGTGAGCGGTTCGATGCAGTCCAGTTCTGCAACCAAAGCATGTTGAAAACGACCAATGCGCAGGCGGCGGCACACCAGGCGAGGAACGGACGCATGCTCGAGTGTTGGGATGCGATTGGCGAACGTGTGATTGGCGTTGCGAACGCATTTTGCGAAACCAACGCTTCGTCCAAAGCACAAAGATCAAGGTAGTGGTCCAAGGCATCGCTGTCGGACATCAAGATCCCGCGCAGTTCGCTGGCTTCCTCGGCCGTCAGTTCGTTTGCTGAGTGAGCGGTCAGCAATTGATCGATTCGTTCCCGGGAACTCATGGGGTTTCCGCTGTTTGTTGAGAAAGGGGAGGATCGGTGAGAAGCTCGACGTCGATGGACTCGGTGTCCGTCGGATCTTGGTTCCGTTGAACGCAGCGAATCAAACGTTGGCGAGCCCGGTGAAGGGCTTGGCCGATTGCATTGGCTTTGCGTCCGGTGTGTTCGGCCAATTGGTTCAACGTTTGTCCATCAAAATAAAAGAGCTTGACCAGTTCACGCTGATGGTCGGGCAGTTGTTCCACGCAATGCTTCAAGCGTTGCCAATCGTTGTGCTGACGCTGTTGTTCGACTCGTTCGCGGTACCGTCGTTCGATGACTTCGTGGAGTTGATCGTCGATCAGCACCACAGACCGCGAGGAGGCAAGTTTGCGAGCCTGATTGCGATGGTGGTTGCAGGCGATCTGGATCAACCAGGCAACGAAGTTGGTTCCCGGTTCAAACGTGTTTTGTTTTTCCATCGCGGTCACATTCGCTGATTGCAGCAAGTCCTGCGCAGCGTGGACCGATCCGGTCAGCCTGATCAAATGACCAAGCACCGGACGTTGAGCCTGCTGAAGCAGGTCTTCGAAAGCCTTGCAGGAACGAGTCAAACCATTGGGTCTCCAGCAGGTAATGTTGCCAACACGCTTCGTTTTACTCGGAATTTTCACACTTTTGTGAAATCGGTCCCAAGCCCAATTGGGGTGAAGAAGCGATTATGCTGCTGCAGACTTTCCCACCTTCCCTCCCTCCCACGGAGAAGTTCCCACCATGAGAACACCCCTTTTCACCCGGTTTTTACTTGCCGGAATCGCGATCGCGAGCTGTCTGACGGGCTCGACCGTCCAGGCGGAATTGATGATGCCGGCGATCTTTGGCGATTCGATGGTCGTGCAGCGAAATGAGCCCGTTCACATTTGGGGCTGGACCAAACCCGGCCAAGAGGTCAGCGTTCAACTGGGCGATCGAGCGGCCAAAGGCAAAGCCAACGACGAAGGACGGTTTGACATTTCCGTCCCAGCCCTTCCTGCCGGCGGACCCTACGATTTGACCGTGAAGGCGGACGAGACCAAGACGTTCACCGATGTCCTGGTTGGCGAAGTCTGGATCTGCTCGGGGCAATCGAACATGGCCTGGGCCGTTCAAAGTGCCAATGATGCTGACTTGGAATCCCTGACCGCGAACTACCCCGAGATCCGTTTGATCTCCGTGCCTCAAGTCGGGACGCAAGAGCCCCAGCGAGACTTCAAAGGCAATTGGGCCGCTGCGACGCCAGAGACCGTCAAAGGCTTTTCCGCAGTGGGTTACTTCTTTGGCCGGCAACTGCACCAAACCTTGGATGTGCCGGTTGGTTTGATCGACAACGCCTGGGGCGGATCGGCGGCCGAAGCTTGGGTTCCTCGTGATGTCTTGGAAGCCGACGACAAGTACGAATCCTTGTTGGCGGGTTGGGACAAACGAATGGCAAACTACGACTACGACGCGCTGTTGAAATCGTGGGAAGAGAAGCATCGAAAATGGGTGGCCGATGGTCGCAAAGGCAACGCACCTCGACGACCACGGGATGACTCCGCCGGCAATCATCGTCCTGCCAACATTTATAACGGCGTGTTGCTGCCGACGATCGGCTACACGATTCGTGGTTCAATTTGGTACCAGGGTGAATCAAACGCGGGACGAGCTTACGAGTACCGTGATTTGTTCCCGCTGATGATTCAAACTTGGCGCGACAAATGGGGACAGGGCGACTTCCCATTTTACTGGGTGCAATTGGCTGACTTTCGTTCGGAAGTCGAAGAGCCCGCCGACAGTGATTGGGCCGAACTTCGCGAGGCGCAAACGATGACCATGTCGCGTTTGCCGAACACCGGCGAAGCGGTGATTTTGAACTTGGGCGAATCGGCTGACATTCACCCGAAGAACAAACAGGACGTGGCCAAACGATTGGCACGATGGGCGCTCGCGAAGGATTATGGCTACGACATTCCTTATCGAAGCCCAACCTATCGCGATGTGAAGTTCGAGGACAACAAAGCAATCGTCAAGTTCGATCACGTCGGTGGTGGATTGGACACATTCGACGTTCGCGAATTGATCGGGTTCACAATCGCGGGCGAAGATCAAAAGTTCGTACACGCGAAGGCAAAGATCGTCGGCAAGGACACCATCGAAGTCTCAGCCGACTCGGTCAAAAAACCAGCTTCCGTTCGCTACGCTTGGGCCGACAACCCGATCAGTAACGTGCAAAGCAAAGAGGGCCTGCCAATGACCCCCTTCCGAACCGACGACTGGCCAGGCGTCACCCAACCAAAGAAGTGAGTGGTACGGAATCGTCCGGTAACAGAATGACTTCTCCCGCCCAAGTCTCTTGCTTGGGCGGGTTTTTTGTTTCAACTGGAGATCTCGTTTCGCTGCTGCAACCAGGATCGCCAGTTGTTCGCGTACATTTCTAAGAATTGGTCGGTGGTGGCTGCGTCCCAGGCTTGGCGGTTCCAGGAGGCGGAGATGCAGATCTGGCCCCAATTGATGCAGATGCCCAGAGCGATATTGGTTCCCTCCCGTGCTGGGGGCGATCCGAGCGCGTTTCGAAGGTAAGCGTCGCCGATCTGGAGTTGTCCATCCGATTCCGGAAAGAACTTTTTCATTCCTCGCGAAAGATCACCGGTGTAGGTGAGCACGCTGGTGGTCATGTGACGACTTTTATCGATCACCCACCGCATGAAACGTGGGTGTTGAACCGCCGCAGCCAAACCATCCAGAAAATCCATGTGCACGCGGGTTTCCTTGATTGCCACCACTTCGTCCGCGACGCTGGAAACGAGTGCCTCAATATCCTGGCATTGGTCTTTGCGTCGTCCTAAGAAAGCGAAGCTGAGCCGATTGGTTGCGGGCAGATCTAAGTCTCTTCGAGATCGCAAATCGACCGGCATCATCACTCGGTAGCGAATCGCTTTGCCGCCGCCATGGGTTTGTTCCCATTGCTCAAAGGTTTGGAACAGCATCGCGATGGCAAGGTCGTTGACTCGGATGGACGCGTTGCTGCAAGCCTTCTCAATCGAGGCTGATTCTTCCTTGCTGAACAGAATATGTCGCAAGGGTTGGCTGATTGCCTGCGACTCAATTGCTTGCTGGGTTGATGCAGAGCCAAACCCTCGGGGTTTGGAAAGAACCGCGGGACGTTGGAAGTGGAAGTAGTAGGCATTCCGAATTCGATCCCAAGTCGTCAACGAACGTTTGGGTGGTTTAGAAAGCAACTCGGAGAAGTCGTTTCGATCGCGAAGACGTTCTGGATCGGGCGCGGACCGCGAAGATTTTCGAGAGGTTTTTCCGCACTCTGGATCGCCCGTTGCCTGCGCATAACGGGTGAGGGTCTCTAGAAGGACTTGCCGCATTCCCACGCCATCGCCACAAGCATGATGCAGTTGGACATAGAGGCGACTGCCGGTTTCCTCGGGAACGTACCAGAAGCGACATCCTGACTCACGAAACAAATCGAAGGGTTGTGTCTGGGGATTGTCAGCGGGTCCGGTGGTCAATGGCAGGTCATCGTTGGTTAGTACCTGCGGTGCCAGATCTGGATCAAAATGCCAAAAAAACCGCTCGCCTTCACGCACCAGTTTGCAAGCGAGCAACGGGTGATCTTTCACCGTCTCGTCCAACGCGTTCTGCAAGGTGGGTAGCTGCAAAGGTGACGAGAATTGCAGCTCGATAAACATGGCGCTCGGACAAGACTCTTTTTCATCCAGGACGAAGAAGGTTTCCAACGGCGTCAGCGGCAAAGGAAACAGCGGCTCGTCTGATTCCTGTGCAGGCATTTTGGAAACTCAAGCGTCAAAGAAAATGGAGCGCGTCGCTCTCGAGAACAGGCTAATCCGCCGATGACAAAATGCAATTTGGGAACGACACGGGCTCTCAGAGCAAGTCTCGCAAACTGGTCATCGCAAGAGGTTCTTTGGTTGCAAACGGCTCGCCGTACTGGCGATCGATCAAACGACCCCAGTAAGCCGCATCGTCTCGGAATCGATCGGTCAGGCTCGGCGGGCCCGGGTCGCGACCGGTGATGAACTGGCTTTCGTAAGCACGAATCGATTCGAGTTTGCGGTCCCACTGTTCAGAGATATCGACGATCCAGCTGGGTTGCACCGCCAAACGCAGGTGAATGCAAAAGTAATAGTAAATCCGCTGGGGATGATGCCGCGGACCCGGCATCGCCGTTTTGCTGAGCTTGGAATGAAACCGTGCGGCTTCGACCAGCTGAGTCGCAGCAACATGATCTGGGTGAGCGTCTTCGTGATAGGGTGCGAACAACCATCGCGGTCGCAAACACCGAACGAAAGAAGCAATGTGTTCTCGAGCGGGCAGGGTGGCTTCGACGGCTCGGTTGGTTAACCCCGCGTTGCCCCGCCAAGTCAACTTCATGATTTCCGTTGCTCGGGCCGTTTCACGCTTTCGGATCTCAAGGCTTCCATGGGGTGTCGGTTCGCCACTGGTCAGGTCCAACACTCCGACTCGCATTCCTTCGTCGATCATTCGCATGATCGTTCCACCCATGCCCAACTCCGCGTCGTCAGGATGAGGTGCGACGACCAAAAAATCGAGTGGTTCGATCTTGTCTGGATCAGGATAGGGATCAGAGTCCGTGAACACGGAGGAAGTGACGGTCATCGTTGAGGTAGCTCCAATGCAATGGCTTGATGAGCGTTGCGTACGAGAATGAGGTTGTCGACCACGGTAGGAATGTTCCACGTCTTGTGTTGCAAAGCTGGAATGCGGATCAACTCTCGGTAATCATCTGGATCGGCGGCAACCAGCACGACCTCTCCTTCTTCTCCTTGCACCACCAAGACGTCTTCGACCAAAACAGCTTGCCCTTGTCCGAGCCGATCTCGACGTGATTGTTCCCACAGCCGTTCGCCGGATTCGATTTCGACCGCCTGCAAAGCACCGTTGCTCAGCCCGTAGGCAATGCCGTCTCGAACCAACGTGTGATTGAACTTGGTCTTCAAGACTCGTGACGAATGCCAAAGTTCTGTGGCGACAAACTTCTCCTGCTTCGATGACGATTCATCGGAACTCGAGGTGTCGTCCGCCTGGGAAACTTGAATCAGTGAGCTTCCGCCACCGTAGCCCTTGCCAATTACGAATTGGTCTTCGCCGGCAGGGATCGCCGCGGCGCAATTGGCACCGGAGTTTGATTTGCCCTCCCAGGGGAATGACCAAAGGACTTTTCCCGATGCGATGTCGTGACCTGTGATGTCGGCTTCGTTGACGGACACGATTTGTCGTTTGCCGCCGAGGGTCATGACCATCGGGGAGGCGTAACTGATCTGCTGTTCGCCGGAACGCCAACGTGTTTCGCCGGTGGCGGCATCCAACGCGATGAGCGACCGGCCTGCATCGGATTCAGAATCGGGGCCGCCGAGCGGTAGCACGCACAGGTTGTCGACGATCAAAGGAGACCCAGCCCGTCCCCATGAGATGGCATTCTCAGAATTCGAAAGCGTCCAGCCGGTGATTTCCAGTAGATCGCGTTGCCAAAGAATTTCGCCGTCCGAAAGTCGCAGGCACCAAACCGTTCCTGCGGCACCTTGGGCGTAGACCCTGCCGGGCGACAACTCGGTTGCGGGAACAATCGCGGGAGTCGATCGCGGACCGCCGCCGCCGAGTGCTTGAAAGTGATTCGCTTTGTGCTCGACCAACCAAAGCAATTGACCATCGGACAGTCGGTAGGCGGTGACGCATTCCATCTCACCGCGTTGTTCCAGGGTCACCGCGATGCCGTCGGAAACCGCGAATGAAGACCATCCTTCTCCGATGCCAATGTCCCAACGTCGATTGACCTCATCGGCGGATGTTGGAATGGCAAACTCGCGTTCTGGCATCATTCCTGTGCGATTGTTCCCGAGGAATTCCAACCACGAGCCGGTTTCGGCAAGGCCTTCCGATTCGACGGTTGGTTCATCGGAGTCAGTTTGAGCCAGCGGGGTGACTTTCAGATCGGGAGTCTCCGCGCTGCCGAATCGCCATGAAAAGCGTGGAACCATCTCACCCGAAAAACTCTCGAATCGAAGAAAAGTGACAGCTGCGAGAACCATCGCCAAGCAACTGGCCGGCACCAACCACGCCAGTGCCGCCGCTGCGCTGGCTCGCTGTAGCTGATACAACACGACCAGCAACGCGAATCCTCCGGCCGCCAAACTTTGCAGCAGAGCTTTTTGATAGTCGGTTTCGTGGGCTCGGGACTGAATCAGCCCGACGACAATGATGCCTGCGATCAGGGCGACCAAAGCCTTCAGCACATGGCGGCGGACGGCGGTTACTTTAGTAGGCACGGTTTTCGCGGGTTCGAAACCTGTTGGTTCAGAATCCGAGGGTGTCGAATCGGGAGGAGTCACGGTCATGGTCGACCAAACACTGCGAGAGAGAAATGTTGAAGCGTAGGAAAAAACAACTATCGGAGAACGGTAACACGCCGCCCAGGTTGGCGGAATTAGTTCCCGAGTCTGATCCTACCGATCCGCTTCAACTGGCATTCATCTCGGATCTGCATCTGTTCAGTTCACGCTGCAATTATGAGCGGCATGAAGCGACAATTCGACGGGCGGTGGAGGCCTCGGACGTCTGCGTATGGGGCGGCGATCTGTTCGACTTTTGCTGGAGTCGGATCGGTGGCGGCGATGTGTCTCGCAAAGCCGCGATCGATTGGTTGGAAGCCTGGCGAGCTGAATTTCCGGAGAAGACGTTCGTTTATCTCACCGGCAATCACGACGCCCAAGCCGCTTTTCGCGAGTCGCTGGATCAGTGGGCTCTTCCGCACACTCAGCCCGAAAACTTGTCGCCGAGCGATACCAATGGGGACAACTCGGACTCGACGGGGGCAGCTCAGCACATTCGGCTGCCGATGCGACCGGGTTCCGTTTATGTGGGATTGGATGCGATTCGTCTGGCCGACACATTGATGGTCCACGGCGACGTGATCGAGGGTGGTCGCAATTCTGTCGGACTGGATCAATATCGAAACCGTTGGGCTCACGAACCAGCCACCTCGCCGGCCAATCTACAAAACGGTTTGTACGACGCTGCGGTGACCGCGCGATTGCATTTGGCCGCAGCGGGAGTGGCACATCGTCGCCGGTCGACTTGTTTGCGTTTGCTTCACTGGGCGAGGCAACAACCTGATTGGATGCACCACAACATTGGCCAAGTCGTGTTTGGTCACACTCACCGGTGCCTCCGTGGTGTCCATGTCGCTGGGATTGACTTTTACAACGCCGGCGCCGCGGTCAAACACGTGAAATTCGAACCCGTGGTTCTGCCGGTTTCGGTCAGTGTTTGAGTGACTCATACGTTCGTTTATGGCATTCACCGCACTGCTAATGCTTCGCGGTGGAAATCTGACCTTCCTTCGAGATCGTCACAGTCAAGTCGTTTCATTGGCACCATCAGTTGAGATACACTGCAGCGTATCAGTCAGAGGCGGACTGACCGTGAACCCCTACCGATTGTTCGGTGGTTGAGAGGGATGAGTGTCGTCGTGTTTACTCTGTTGGCCGGTTTCGTGAACGCGAACCGGTAGATTGCTCCATGCAAAATCAGCCGCAACAAACTCAGTCGCAGTTGGCTCAGGCTCAGGCCGGTCAATCTCAAAACGGACAGATGCAATCTCAGTCGGGGCCGGTTCCTTGTTTGGACGGTTACGAGACGGGATCGTTCTTCGATGAAGTGGTGGATCAAGATGCCTGTGCGCGGCCCGATGCCGTCGCACTGGTCGATTTGATCAACCGGCTGCCGTCGGGTGAGCTGAATCGTCGACAGTTGGCGATCGAACGATCCCTGTACCAGATGGGCATCACGTTCACGGTCTATAGCGATTCGGCTGGTACCGAAAAAATCATGCCGTTCGACATCGTTCCGCGAATCATCGCGCCCGATGTTTGGACGCACATCGATAGCGGACTGAAGCAACGCATTCGCGCGCTCAACCGATTTCTTTCGGACATCTACAACGAACGAAAAATCATCGAAGACGGCATCATTCCGGCGTCAATCGTGGATTCATGCCCGGCCTATTTGCCTCAGTGCCGAGGCCTTCGTCCGCCACACGACGTTTGGTGCCACATCACGGGAACCGACCTCGTTCGCGACAACGACGGCAACGTGTTCGTATTGGAAGACAACCTGCGTTGCCCATCGGGTGTTTCGTATGTGTTGCAAAACCGCTCGGTGATGAAGCGAAACTTCCCGCAAGCCTTCACGGCATCGATGGTCCGCCCGGTCAGCGACTATCCCGCACGGCTCTATCAGATGCTTCGCCGAATGGCACCCGCCCATATCACGAATCCCAACGTGGTTGTTCTGACACCGGGAGTCTACAACAGCGCTTACTACGAGCATTCTTACCTGGCTCACCAGATGGGCGTCGAGCTGGTCGAAGGCCGAGACTTGTTGGTCAAGGACGATCGTGTCTACATGCGAACGACCGATGGCCTTCAAAGCGTGGACGTGATTTATCGACGCGTCGATGACACGTTCTTGGATCCGAAAGTGTTCAACCCGAAATCAGTGTTGGGTGTCCCCGGACTGATGTCGGCGTATCGTGCCGGCAATGTGGCTTTGGCCAATGCACCTGGTACCGGTGTTGCTGATGACAAAGTGGTTTACGCATATGTGCCGGAGATGATCCGATACTATCTTGGCGAAGAACCGATCCTATCCAATGTGCCAACTTACTTGTGCGACCGAGAAGAAGACCGCGCTTACGTGCTGGATCACTTGGACGAGTTGGTCGTGAAAGCGGCGGGCGAATCGGGCGGGTACGGCATCTTGATTGGTCCGCACGCGACACCAGAAGAACGCCAAGAATTCGCCGAGAAAATCATCGAGAATCCTCGCAATTACATCGCTCAACCAACCCTGCAATTGTCCAGGGTTCCGACCATGGTGGGCGATCATTTGGAAGGACGTCACGTCGATTTGCGACCTTATATTCTGTGTGATGGTCCGGATGACGTCTGGGTTCTGCCAGGCGGTTTGACTCGTGTGGCGCTCAAGAAGGGCTGTCTCGTCGTGAACTCGTCCCAAGGTGGCGGCAGCAAGGACACGTGGGTGGTGGCCCAAGCTGGTGAAGCCATCGCGCGGGTTTAAGACTTGGGCAGGGTTTGGTCGGCCACGATGGCAACCCTGCTTTGATCCGTTTTCGCCGTCACTCTCTTTGCAATCCCACCGCCGCTTTTCTTTTCTTCGCTGACACCACTGATATGCTTTCACGCGTTGCTGAATCCGTTTATTGGATGAGTCGCCAAGTGGAACGTGCCGAGAACATTGCACGTTTCCTGGAGGTCACTCTGAACTTGATCCTGGATCAACCTGAAAACTTGGTTGATCCATGGAGTCCGTTGGTGCAGGTCACTGCCGACGAAGAATGGTTTGAAGAGAAGTACGGCAAACCGGACAGTCGCAATGTTGTTCAGTTTCTCGCTTTTGACGATGAGTATCCCAACAGCATGGTTTCATGCTTGCGTGCGGCTCGCGAAAATGCCCGGGGCGTTCGCGAGACGTTGTCATCCGAAGCGTTTGAACAATTGAATGAGTTCTATCACTTTGTCGGTGACGCCTCGCCGGCTGCGGCGATGGATCCGACCAGCCAGTTCTTTGACGCGGTACGCAAACAAACGTTGTTATGGAGTGGTGTCTTTGCCAGCACCATGGCCCAAGACAGCGGCTGGCATTTCGCGAACCTGGGTCGCATGCTGGAGCGGGCCGACAAGACGTCTCGCATCCTGGATGTGAAGTACTTCAACTTATTACCGAACTTGGCCGACGTTGGCACGGCGGTGGATGATTTGCAATGGTCGGCGCTGCTTCTCGCAATCAGCGGGATCGAAGCCTATCGACGTGATCACCATCAAATTGAAATTGAAAAGGTCGTTGACTTCTTCCTCTTCAATCGTAGTTTTCCAAGATCGATTCACCACTGCATCGCATCAGCAAACTGGTCGCTTGGTGAAATCGAAGAAGCCTCTTCCAGTGATATGGCGCGGACGGCGGGTCCCATACTCGACGAACTGCAGCATCGTTTGGCTCACACACAAGTCGAAGAAGCCCTGGCGGGCGGCATGCACCAATTCGTTGATTCGGTGCAAACCGAGATCAACCGAATCGGTGAGGCTCTTGGACAAGACTATTTTCAAATCTCGGTGAATACATGACGATCCGCGTCGCGCTGCATCATAAAACGTCTTACAAGTACGAACGACCGATCATGGTCGGTTCTCAACAAGTCCGATTGCGTCCGGCCTATCACGGTCGAACGCCCATCGTGTCGTACAACCTAGCGATCTCGCCAGAGGACCATTTCTGCAACTGGCAACAAGATCCGTTTGCCAACCCGGTTGCGCGATTGGTGTTTGAAAAACCGACGGATCACTTCACGGTTTGCGTGGACTTGGTCGCGGACATGACCGTGATCAATCCGTTTGAGTTCTTCGTCGATGATTCGGCTCAGGAATGGCCGTTCGAATACGACGATCAAGTCAAACGGCAACTGGCCAGCTATTTGGCGCCGGTGGAGATGACGCCGAAGTTCGAGCAGTGGATTGAGACGCTTCCCAAGAAGTCGGAGCGAATCATCGATTTCTTGGTCGATGTCAATCGAGCCGCTCAGTCGAAGGTCGACTACAAAATTCGCATGGAACCGGGTGTTCAAACACCGGAAGAAACGCTGACGCTGTGCAGCGGTTCGTGTCGTGACTCGGCATGGTTGCTGGTCAACGCTTTTCGTCACATGGGGATGGCCGCACGGTTTGTCTCGGGCTATTTGATTCAGTTGACTGCCGATCAAGAATCCTTGGATGGGCCAAATGGACCGACCGAAGACTTCTGCGATTTGCACGCTTGGACCGAGGTTTACCTTCCGGGTGCCGGATGGGTCGGACTGGACCCGACCAGCGGTTTGATGGCCGGCGAAGGTCACATTCCACTGGCCTGCACGCCGACGTTCACCGACGCGGCACCGATCATTGGTGGACACGAACCGTGTGAAGTCGAATTTGAGCACGAGATGACAGTCACGCGGGTCCATGAAGATCCACGGGTGACGAAGCCGTACGCCGAATCCACTTGGCAAGACATTCTGCAGGCCGGTCGAGAGATCGATGAGCAACTGGAAGCCGCTGATGTGCGGTTGACGATGGGTGGCGAACCCACGTTTGTTTCAATCGACAACATGGATGACCCGCAGTGGAACACAGATGCGGTTGGCGAAGAGAAACGTGTGCTCAGCAATGTGCTGCTCACGCGACTGCGCGAACGCTGGGCTCCCGGCAGTTTGCTGCACTACGGACAAGGCAAATGGTATCCCGGTGAGTCACTGCCTCGGTGGGCGCTGACCTGTTTGTGGCGTCGCGATGGACAATCGATTTGGCACGATGATCAGTGGATCGCTGACGAAGGCAAAGACTACGGTCACACTCATCGCGATGCCGAACGTTTCGTGAAATCTTTGGCCCGTGAGCTGAATGTCAGCGCTCGAATGACGTTTCCAGTTCACGAAGACGTCTTTCACTACCTGTGGCGAGAGAACCGTCTTCCGATTGACGTCGAGCCAACGGACCCGAAGTTAGAAGACCCCAACGAACGCGCGATGATGATGCGGACGTTCAACGCGGGATTGGGGTCACCGGTTGGATTCGTGCTTCCCGTTCGTCGGGCGTGGTGGCAGGCTCGTCCGGGTTGGATCAGTGGGCGATGGCCGGTTCGAAGCGAACGGGTGTATTTGATTCCTGGTGATTCGCCGATTGGTTTGCGATTGCCGTTGGACCGTTTGCCGGTTGCTTCCGCTTCGGAAGTTCCGTTCTACACCGCACCGATGGACCCGACCGCTCCGCATGGACCGCTGCCATCGACGGACATGCCGCGCGGCAATGAACAGGATCCTCGCACCCAGCAACGAGGAGATTCTCGAGAAGAGGCACGCACACGGATTCATCCTCAGGTTTTGGATGAAGAAGACGACGACAATTTGCCAACCAGTGAAGATGTCGTGCAAACGGCACTTTGCGTCGAATGTCGCTATGGCCGGTTGTATGTCTTCATGCCGCCAACGCAGCGGATCGAAGACTACTTGGATCTGGTCACAGCGATCGAGCAGACTTGTGCGGCGACTGAACTGCCGGTCATCATCGAGGGGTACTTGCCTCCATCGGACGATCGAATTGAGTTGTTCAAGGTCACTCCTGACCCAGGTGTGATCGAAGTCAACACGCAACCAACGGCGTCATGGGATGAGTTGGTTGAATTGACTGAATCGCTATATCACGAAGCCCGCAAATCACGGTTGGGAACCGAGAAGTTCGATCTGGACGGCTACCACACTGGGACTGGTGGCGGGAACCACATCGTGATGGGCGGGCGATCAACCAACGAAAGCCCGTTCTTGCGACGGCCAGATTTGTTAGCCAGCTTCATTCGGTTCTGGAACAATCACCCGTCGCTGTCGTACATGTTCAGCAGTCGTTTCATCGGCCCGACCAGCCAAGCGCCTCGGATGGACGAGGCAAGGCAGGACGCGGCTTACGAGATGGATATCGCGCTGAGTCAGTTGCCGCCGTCAGAAACGGATGTACCGCCGTGGTTGGTCGACCGTTTGTTCCGTGACTTGATGGTTGATTTGACCGGCAACACGCACCGCGCCGAAATCTGCGTCGACAAGTTGTATTCGCCGGACAGTTCCACCGGTCGTTTGGGCTTGGTCGAATTGCGTGGTTTTGAAATGCCGCCGCACGAACAAATGAGTTTGGCTCAGTTGTTATTGATTCGATCGTGTGTCGCCGCGTTCTGGCAAAAACCCTACGACCGCCCGATCCAACACTGGGGCACACGGCTTCACGATCAATTCTTGCTGCCTCACTTTGCTTGGCAGGACCTCACGCAACTGGTCGGGGAACTCAACGCCAAGGGATCCCCGATGTCAGCGGATTGGTTCGCGGTGCATCACGAATTCCGGTTCCCGTTGATTGGGGAAATGGTTCTCGATGGAATGCGTGTGGAACTTCGAAGTGCGATCGAGCCTTGGTACGTAATGGGCGAAGAACCCGGCGCGAGCGGCACGACTCGGTTTGTTGATTCATCGCTCGAACGATTGCAGGTCTTGGTCGAAGGTTTGGAACCCGATCGTCACGCGTTGATGGTTGCGGGCCGCGAAGTTCCGCTTCATGCGACCGGCGTCGCTGGGCAATACGTCGCTGGCATTCGCTATCGAGCGTGGCAGCCACCTCGATGTTTGCATCCGACAATCGGCATCCACACCCCGCTGCGATTTGATCTGGTGAACCGAGCGGCTCATCGTTCCATTGGCGGGTGCACTTACCACACCGTCCACCCGGGCGGACTCAGTCACGAGCGTTTCCCGGTCAATCCGAAGGAAGCCGAATCGCGTCGCGCATCGCGTTTCCGTGAATTGACGCTGACGGGTGGCGAAATTGTGTTGCCTGGATTGCCACCGCGAACTGGATTTGAGCCGTTCCCTGTGACGATGGATCTACGACGCGGATAAAGAAACTCTGAAAACCGTTGTTGAGGCCGCGAGTTTCCTTGGAAATGGTGAATACCAGCCGCTGATCAGGTTATTCGTTAATCCACGAGCTTCGTTACAATTGAGCGTCAACGCTTAACCGCGACGAAGTGTGTTGACCCAGATGGATGATCCTTGGGTCGTCGCTGTTGCCAACTCAGATCGAACCACAGGTGAACGTGCCGATTCCCACCGCAGCTGCCCAATCCAGTGAATCATCGCCGGCACCGCCCCCGGCTCTGTCACTGGCAAACTACGCCACGATGGCGGAACGATACGACGAATGTCGGCTGCCCGATGGGCCGTTGCGTCCGTGTTGGAAAAGCATTGCCGATGAAGTCTCGGCACTCGGCGCATCGGGACTGAACGATCGCGAATCGCAAATCGAGCAATTGATTCGCGAAAACGGTTCGACTTTTCAGATTGATACGGGCGAAGGCACGCAGACTCGTCCGTGGCAATTGGCAACCGTTCCAATGGCAATCGCGGACGACGACTGGAATCGGTTGGCGACCGGGTTGGCACAACGAACTCGCGTCCTCGAAGCCATCTTGGCTGACCTGCTTGGGCCTCAACGACTCATTCGCGAGCGCGTGTTGCCGCCGGAATTGTTGTGGGACAATCCCCGGTTCCTTCGCGTCTATCACAACTTGTCCGTCTCGGCCGGACATCGGTTGCACTTGGTTGGCTTCGATGTCGCACGTGCCAGCGATGGCGCTTGGTGGGTCACCGGTGATCGCACCCGGGCGCCGAGCGGATTGGGCTATTTGCTAGAGAACCGCATCGTTCACGGCCGCGTTTTCCCGCATCTCAGTCGTGCAGCGAACGTGCGTCGATTGGCATCTTTTTTCGGGACGATGCGGCGGCACTTCCGTTCACTGGCACCTCGCCAAAACGAGAATCCACGGGTTGCTTTGCTGACGCCCGGACACGGCAGTTACCGCGATTTTGAAGACGCTTATTTGGCGAGGTATCTGGGATACACACTCGTGCAAGGCCGTGATTTGGCCGTGCGTGGCGAGCGGTTGCATTTGAAAACGTTGGGTGGATTGCTGCCCATCGAAGTTCTTTGGCGACACGTTTCTGATCGGAAGTGTGATCCACTGGAATTGGATGGTCATTCGACCGAAGGCGTGACAGGTTTGTTGCGATGCAAACGCGGCGGCCAATTGGCGGTGGTCAATTCCATCGGCACCGCGATCGCCGAGATGCCCGCTTTGATTCCATTCTTGCCCGCTGCCGCAAAGTTGTTGCTCGGTGAAACGCTGCAACTCCCCAGCGTCGCGACGTATTGGTGTGGGGCCGAGAAAGAACGTCGCTATGTGCTGGAACATCTCGACGAATTGGTTTTGCGAGACGCATTCGCGGTCAACGACACTCGTCCGGTGATGCCGGTCCGCTGCACAGCCGAAGAGAAGGAGGCGTTGGTTCGTCGAATCAAGGCGCAGCCCAACCGATTTGTCGGACAGCATCGTTTGGCTCACAGCGTCACGCCCGTGTGGCACGGCGAGCGATTCGAACCGTGGCACGTCTCACTGCGAACGTTCGTGTTGCAGACCAAAACCAGTATCGAAGTGTTGCCGGGTGCCTTGGCTCGTGTCAGTCCCAAAGAGGATCTGCTGAGCAACTCGCCCACGCAGGGTCAGCTGACGCAAGATTGTTGGATCGTGAGCGACAAACCCGTCGACCATGACACGACGTTGCTATCGAATGACGAGAGCACGATTGTGTTGCGACGTAGCGGCGCCGAATTGCCGAGTCGCGTGGCGGAGCATCTGTTTTGGTTGGGACGTTATGTCGAGCGTTGTGAATCCATTGCACGATTGCTGCGGACGACGTTGGCTCGTTTGGTCGGTGAAGACGACCTCACTGATCCGCCCGAAATGTCGAGGTTGATTGCTGCTTTGGCGGCTGTCGGCCAATTGGAACCGGACTACGCGATTGAAGGTCTCGACGGCGCGATGCCGCAAGTGGACAGCATGTTGCCCGCCAGTGTGTTCGACACCTCCAATCCACGCGCATTGCAAATATCGGTCGCCAGTGCGCTGCACAACGCGACCGCGGTTCGCGATCGGATCTCGCTCGATGCCTATCGAATTTTCCAGAGTGTGCACGCGGATATTTCTGGTTCGCGGCGACCATCGACGATCAACGTTTCTCGAGCGATGGAGCGACTCAATCGTCTGATCACTCACCTGATGGCGTTCAGTGGATTGACTGCGGAAAGCCTCACGCGAACCCATGGATGGCGTTTTGTCTTGTTGGGACGTCGTTTGGAACGAGCCGATCAGACCGCGGAATTGTTGCTTGCCACGATGGTCCGACCGATCGCGGACGAAGTCGGCTTGTGCGAAAGCATCCTCGATGCGACCGACAGTTTGATGACGTATCGTTCGCGATATTTGTCGTTGGTTCGTCCCGCACCGACGATTGATTTGATGGTCACGGATGAAACCAACCCACGATCACTGCGTTTTCAACTCAACGACATCCAACAGTTGCTCAACGATTTGCCAACCGAACCCGGACGGGTCGCATTGGGTGCAGACGAGCGTTTGGCGCGAGAACTTCAGCACCCGTTGTTGATTGCCGACGTGGCGACATTGACAGAAGTCAGCGAGTCGGGGAATCGTGCCGAACTGCAACGCTTACTCGAATTGGTCCAGGCCAGAATCCCTCAGCTCGCCAATGCCATCGCGGGGCGATACCTCATCCACACCGCGCCGGAACAAACTCTGACTGGTGACCGCGAACAAACGTTGGATGAGTCATTGATGCCTCCCGAAGCGACTCAAGGGTGAATTTTATGCCTCGGTCGGTTACTTACAACATCGTTCACGAAACGAAGTACAGATACAGCGAACCCGTTGCGGTCTGCTTGAATCAACTTCGCATGCGTCCGCAAACTCGTCCGCCGTCGGTGGTTTGCAACCAGTGTTCGGTTTCGATTGATCCGGTGCCTGCGAAAATCGACATGCACCCGGACTACTTTGGCAACATTGTCGATTCGTTTGCAATCGAATCGCCGCATGAGGCTTTGGTCGTCAATGTCACCAGTCAGGTGCAAGTCAACGCGATCAACCCATTCGATTCGCCCGGCATTCCAACGGTGGCTGAATTGGTCAACGCGATTCGAACGGGCCAAAATGAGTCGGATCTTTTCGCGAAGGAATATATCTTCGCTTCACCTCGCATTCCTTTGGGCGACCACTTCGCCGAGTATGCCAGGTCGATCATGGACGAGTCCTCCTCGCTCTTGGATGCAGTGCTTCATTTGACCAAGCACATCAACGAGGACTTTCAATACGATTCGACGGCCACCGATGTCGCGACCACCACACAAGCCGCGTTCGAATTGAAAGCGGGTGTTTGCCAAGATTTTTCGCATGTCCAAATTGCATGTTTGCGAAGCCTAGGATTGCCGGCCCGTTATGTCAGCGGTTACTTGCGAACCTTGCCTCCCCCGGGAAAACCGCGATTGATTGGCAACGACGAATCGCACGCGTGGATCAGTGTCTACGCGGGAGAAACGTTGGGCTGGATCGATTTTGATCCGACCAATGCGTGTCAAATCGGCGTCGACCATATTCCGGTTTGTGTGGGTCGAGATTATGACGACATCAGCCCCATGCGCGGCATCGTACTAGGCGGCGGCGACACGACCCTTGCCGTCAAGGTGGACGTCGCACCGGTCGAACTGCCAACAGAGGTGGGGCCACCTGCCTGAGGCACCTTTGGACGCCTCTCGCCTCAACGCCTCTTTGCCCATTCGCTATTGGCACCCAGCAACGTCCACAAGGATCTTGTCCATTGTAAGAACGTCGCTGCTGTGGGAACGATCAATTGATCGACACGCAAATCTGCCGTGAGTAGAGATCGTGCGGTTTTTTGATGCCGCTTTTCGGCAGATTCCCACACGGCGTACCTCTCCTGAAACGAAGTTTGGTGAGCGGTCGAGCGACGCCGTTCAGGCGTACGCGAGGGTGAGGGCCGAGCATGGGAAAAGGCGCACATTACCCTCCCCGGAATTCTCGCTGAACGCTCGCATTCCGATCCTCCCCAATTGCGTTCAGGAGGCTGATTTCAACCTTGCGAGCACGGCACTTCAAAACTGCACGACCTCCGTATTGGAGGCTTTTTGGAAAACGAGCCGGCTTCATCGGGCTTCTCCACTTTCGCCCCGGATGGGGCAATCGTCCGTAGCTCGGGGCGGAAGCCCCGAGACCGATGCGGAACCCAGCAGGCCGCCCCGGACGGGGCCGTCGTGGGGACTGTTTGGGCGGTTCATCGTTCCGGGGCCTGACGACCCCGGCAATGGATGTATCGGCCCTTCGGGCCTTATCGAGCCGAACGATGGTGCTTGGCACCATTCGACGATCCACCAGCAAGAATGCGTCCGAAGCTCTCCGGTGCAGCGATTTGGTTAAAAGAACTCCGTCCCCCTTTATCGCTCCCGGCAACTTGACCCCCAACACACGCCACAAGTCAACGCGTCAAACGGTCTTGAAATTCCAACAGGCTGTCTGTGAAACGCAGTGCATACTCAAACTTCTTGACGGACTCCAATTTCGAGATTCGCAAGTAGACTGAATAGGCATCAAAATCGGCGCACTTCGAGAGCGAGTCCAGATCAACCTGTCCGGTCTCATTGTATCGATCAACGTACTCGAGCAGCCGATCCCGATGAATCGATTCCCAGAATGCAATGAACTCAGGGTCCGATGTTCCACCGCTTTGATTTGACAAAACATTGACCCGATGACCGCCCCGGCTTTCTCGAGCCTCCATGTACTCAGGCATCCAAATCGCCAGGCATGCCAAGATGGTGACGGCGCCAACAAATCCAATCAATTGTTTCATCATTCTGCTCGCTTCAGGTCAAGTTTGTTCTGATCCTAAAACGATAGGTCGTGTTTTCGGCCAATGCCACCAAATGGGGGAATTTCGTGTCACCCATCCATACACCGACGCAATGTCGTTACTCGAGGCGATGAGCGGCGATAGCGCGGTGAAGTCGAAGAGGTGAAGTGGCTGGTGTGGCTCTCTGTGGGTCGGACCTTCCGGTTGGGTAGCGGCCATACACCGCAAACTGAGCCGCTGACCGCTCCGATGAGGTGCCAACTCCATGAGAGTGATCGAGGTCAGCTACATCTCGCTGTCCTCACAGGGCATCCGCCCTGAACACGGACCGATGTACTACGACATTGGGTAGCGCATGAATCAGGAGGGTGAAATGACGATCCAAATCGCAACGTCCTCGGGAGGGAGAACGGAAAAACGCTGGCAGGTACCATCCGACGATCCGGTAGCAAGAATGCTACTGCAGAGCTCCGGTGCAGACCAATGGTAGAACTACCTCCGTCCCTTTTTCGCGTCTGACGAGGCCGGTCCGATTGAATCTTCGCGGAGGAATGGTGAAGCCTCCCTATACGACGGAGATCACCTCGTGCGTTTTGGAGGCTTTCTGAAAAGGGAGCCGGCTTCATCGGGTTTCCCTTTCGCCCCGGATGGGGCGATCGTCCGTAGCTCGGGGCGGAAGCCCCGAGACCGATGACAGAACCCAGCAGGTCGCCCCGGACGGGGCCGTCGTGGGGACTACCGAATTGCTCCGGTGCACGAGTATGGTTAAACGCCCGCCGTCCTTTGACCGTCCCCGGCTTCATCGGGCTTCTCCACTTTCGCCCCGGATGGGGCAATCGTCCGTAGCTCGGGGCGGAAGCCCCGAGACCGATGCGGAACCCAGCAGGTCGCCCCGGACGGGGCCGTCGTGGGGACTACCGAATTGCTCCGGTGCACAAATATGGTTAAACGACCTCCGTCCCCTTTGACCGTCGTCCCCTTTGACCGTCCCTGGGTTGGGAGGGGTCCCGGGCAACCGGGCCCTTATCCCGATTGCGATGGTTCGCCGCATTCATCACGTCTCGGTACTCATCGGCCGGTACAAGTACGCAGCGATGTTGTCGGGGAAATCGCATCGCGACATCCCGCGACATAGTCCGGCATAGTACGCGGTGTTAATGTGGACCGGAAGACATTCGGAAAGAAGGGCTAGGTTTGGATCAGGAGCCTTGCGTTTGCGGTAGTTCTGCACAGCTTTTTGTGTTGATACATGGAAGGCGTCTTGATCTTCGTCGACGATCGCCTGCACGATGTTTGCCAAAAGTCGAACTCGAGCTTTTCGACTGTCGGAACACCGTGAGAGTTTGCGACCGAAACCAGGCTTGAAATCACCCTGAAAAAGACCGGCCGTAACCAGTGTCAGTTCTTGAATCTCGCTGTCGAGTGGACCTTCGTAGCCCGACTTCTTGCGCGGTGTGGCCCATTGGCAAAGCCGTTCCATTCTTTCGTTCATGTCCAAGTAACCGCAGAGGAAAATGCCTTCGCTTAGCGGCCGATACCAGCCGTCAAGACTTGTCTTTCCAGCGTCGAAATATTCGATTGCGGAATCAACCGAATCGCTAGCAAGCTTGATAAGCTTTGGAAGCGGGGCATTCGCACCCAAATGCCTCGCACGTATCAATTCACAGCAGATGTGCTGATTGCGTTTGTTGTGGCCGTCTTCTTCAGCGTGTTGAAGGAGTGACTCCACAAGTTCTTGGAGCGAGAATGTGACGTGAAATCCAATCTCACGAGCGGCATTATTCAACGGTTCCTGAGGTACTCCAGGCGGAGTGATGTATTCCCCGCGACGTGCAATTTTGCGAATCGTTTTACCGATCTCGCTGACTTGATCTCGCAGTTGGCCTTTGGCTTCGTCGAGTTCTGCTTGCTCTTCGGGTGACGGTGGCGTGTAGTATTTATCCGCCGTACCTTTGAACACTGCAATAAACTTCAATTTCGACGTGACATCGACCCCAGCGTGTTTGCTCAGTTCCGACAGCATTTCGTCTTGCCAAAAGCGAAGGCTTTTGCGTTTCCGTGCCTCAACAACCGAAGCCGCAAGTTTATAGAGCGAGTCACGGTCGAAGAGGTCTTCTGCTACGGCAAGCACTTGGTCGCGGGTAGAGTCATCCATCGAGGTGAAGCTTTGAGCGTACTACGGTCGGCGAACGGTAGCGATATGCGGGCGGCGGCAGTTAACTAACCACTTCAGACCGGCGACCACCGCCGCTTCGTCATCATCGCATCGTTAGCCGCCGTTGTGAATTAGGAGCCGTGGATGAGATCCCTGATCTGTTCTTTGAGTGGGAGTTTCGCTACGAGCTTGCATGCAGACAAGCCATTCTCAGTTTCGAGATCCGGGTCCGCATTGTAATCCAGCAGTAGTTTAATGACCGAAATTGATTCAGCGAGGACCGCCCACATCAAGATCGTCGACTGGCCGAATTCCTTCGAGAGAGTCTCCGCGTTTTTCACTTGGCGACGAAAATCGTTCGCGTCATCAACGAGTTGTTGCATCCTGGCCTTCCGGTCGGACGAAGGCGCATCACGCAGCACTAGATCCCACATCACATCGAGATCGCCGATAGCGCCCCGGAACAATGTGTTTGGATCAAGCCCCGACTCCAGTTTCTGCTTCAGGGCTTTTCGGTCATTGAGGACCGCATCGACGATGACATAGTCCTCAGGTTGCGCGGGAAGATAGTCGCGCAGCGTACGCGCAATGCTCTTTGCACCTGCCTGATTCTGAAGAAGATGGGCCCGACGGCCATCGAAGGACGGGATGTTTCGGCAGAGCGACTCTAAGGCGTAACGCAATGCGCTGCGACCGGTATGATCGACGCGCAGCGGATCGGCACCAGCCGCGATCAATGCGTCAAAGGTCGCTTTTCGACCGAAGGCCGACGCATACATTAGCGGTGTGCGGCCAGCGGGGTCGGCAAAGTTGACATCAACGCCAAGGTCAATCAACGCAAGTGCCTTGTCGTCTTTGCGTCTCTCTTTAATCGAGACATGCAGTGAGTTGTGTCGGTTGCCCTCGATGTTACCGCCATATTCCGCGAGCACAGCGAGTGACTGGACACCGCTGTATTCCATCACAATCCCATCGTTTGGGTCGACACCCAAATCCAAGAGCAGTCGAACAGTTTTGGGATGGTCATGACCGAACTTACTGGCGTTGCGGAGTAACTTGTAATTGATCTCATCCGATTCAGTCAGCAATCCAGAACTGATTGCGCATTCAAGCACTGGCGCAAAACCATTGGACGAAGCGTGATCCAGTATCTCGCCCAATTCCTCGGCAGACACGCCCTTTTCGAGGCGTGAAATCATTGTCGATTCGACTTTTCGCATGACCACATTAGGTTCAATCGGGGAACGCTTGCCGTAACCGGGAACGGACAGTGGACTTTCCATTTGTAAAACCCTGCAAGACGTTCTCCGGTTCACAGCTTAGTTATCCGACCAGGTGACGGACGGAATCGAACTGCGACAATCCCAGCGAGGACAATCACGGTAGCACAAACAAGGCGGATCAGGGTACGCAACAACAAGTTGGCTTTAAGCCGCATCTTCTCATTTGCCGCGACCGATACCTCTCGTTGGAAACGGGAGTAGTCTTGGCTTGATGGATCGCACTCAAGCATTAGTTCTTGGTAAGAGATCATCCGCGAATAAGAATTTTGCAATTGCTGCGAGAAATCCGGCTGGTCACGCTGGTCAATCGCCCAAACCCATGCAAGGACTGAAATCGAAATAGCCAGTGCACACAGCGAAGCCTTAAATATGGAACTGCGAGACATGTCAGCTTGAAAAACCGTTGAAGGCAGTGAAGCAAATGGGTCTCATTCGGATAACTTGTTTCTCAGTCGTCGGACCGACTGGAATATGGATTTTGGGGGTGTTTTTGCCGGTTTGTTGGTGAGAACAAGTCGAGTGTTTGGGCTCCACGGAGACTTGTTCTCACCGAACGGGAACTTGTTCTCAGCGGCGTCTCCCCCCGTTGGGTTGTGTTCAGTTTGTCGGAATCGCAATGGCGATGCAAGCGAATCCGCTTGGGGAAAACCAGCCGCATTTGTTTGCCTGGCGCCAACTCGCTGGGAGAGGCTGGCTTCCCGGTTGACGGGGCGGACTCGGTGGTGGGCAGCATTGATACGAGCCACACGTTTTTTCATTGCCTTGCGTCATCGCTGGTAGACTGGGCGATCGGTTTTGAGATGTGTCTCCCTTGGAAAGAGCGATGAGTTCGTTTACTCGACGAAATGTTTTGCGTGCCGCGGGTGTTTCGGTGGGCTTGCCGGCGTTTGCATCCTTGTCAGTCCATGATGCGTCTGCGGAAGAAGCCAAACGCAAACCGGAGAGGACCAAAGCGAAACGTCGTATGGTCTGCATCGGCAACATGTTGGGGTTTTATCCGGATGCGTTTTGGCCCAAGCAGTCAGCCGAACCTGATTCAGCGTCTACCACACAAGTCAGCCAAGGTTTGGTCGAACATCATCAGATGCGGTTCGGCGAATCCAGCCAATCGCTCGCTGAGATTGAAGAGCAACTGACCGTCATCTCCGGGCTCGATCATGGACTCAAAGGCGGCCACTTCGCGATTCATGCGTTCTTGTCCGGTGTTCGTCAAGTCGACGCGCATACGATGCCAATGGCCAATATCACGCTTGACCAGTTCGCGGCCCAGTCGGTCTCTGGGCAAACCAGGTTTCCGACGCTGACGATCGGAAGTGAATCTGGAATCCATGGCGGGTGTCAGCTTTCTTGGACGCGAAGTGGAACGCGGGTGCCACCGATTCCTGGACCACAGCAATTGTTTGAAACATTGTTTGTGGGGACCGATCCAAAAAAGAAACAAGCCGCTGCGGAACGCATCGGACTGAAGAACTCGATTTTGGATTTGGTGCATTGGAACGCGAACGACCTCAAAAAACGACTGAACCAACAGGACCGCCACAAGTTGGACGAGTACCTGACTTCGGTTCGTGACGTGGAGGAACGGTTGGCTCTACGTAGAAATTGGATCGACGTGCCGAAGCCCGAAGCTCCGTTTGATTCTCCGAAGAATCGCAATCTCGTCGAAGACTTGCCGTTGCTGTACGACTTGATTGTGCTGGCGTTGCAGACTGACTCGACACGAATCGCGACGCTCGAAATTGGTGGTGACTTCAATCCAAATGATTTGGGGATCAAAGGTGGCTACCACGCTTTGTCGCATCACGGGCAACGCCAAGAGAACATCAATAAACTGGTCGCGATCGAACGTTACCAAGTCGAACAGTTCACTCGCTTCGTCAATAAACTGGCGAGCACCCATGATGAGTACGGGCCGTTGCTCGATCAGACTTCGGTGTTGTTTGGAAGCGGAATGGGCAATGCGAATTCTCACACCAATTCCAATTTGCCACTAGTCGTCGCCGGCGGTGGTGGCAAGAACGGGCGATTGCTGGCGTTTTATGAGAGAGCAAGAGACCGTCCGCCTTTGACAAATTTGTTCGTCTCCATGCTGCAAGACTTCGGAGTCGAAACCGATGCTTTCGCGACCAGCACCGGAACGTTAAGAGGTTGGGCGTGATGCTGTCGTCGCATGTGTTTCGGCTATTGGTCGTCTGCGTTTTGTTGCAACCGTGTGTTGCCGGGCTGGCAGAGGAAGCTCAGCCAATCGACCCGGTTGGGTTTCTCGAGAACTATTGCATCGATTGTCATACTGCTGACGATCCGGCAGGTGAGCGAGACTTCGAGTCACTCAATTTGGGCGATTCGCACTGGGACACGCAGCTAGCGTTGCAGGAAGCGATCGATCAGTTGACGCTTCGATCGATGCCGCCAGAAGACGGCGACCAACCGTCCGAGCAAGAACGCTTGGCCGCGATCGACGCGTTGACTCAGCAATTGACTCGAATGCGTCAGGAATCAAGCAGCACCAACGGTCGCACCGTGTTGCGACGACTCTCCCGTCGCGAATATCGAGAAACGGTTTCTGATCTGTTGAAGATCGACATGACCATGTTCGATCCGACGCACGAGTTTCCGGCGGACAATTTGTCGGAACACTTTGACAATGTTGGTGACACATTGGTGATGTCCGGCCATCTTTTGGAACGCTACCTCGATGCGGCCGAACAGTGTGTCACCAAAGCGGTTGGCCCAAACGAGCGACCCAGCACTCAGGAATGGAGATTCCATCGCAAGTTCCCGCAACAAGCGGAACTACGGACGGCCCACGCTCGCGCGTTTCTCAATCGATATCTGTGTCTGTACGATCATCCATTCAACGACAAAACCGAGGGCGGATACGGTCACATCGAAGCGTTTGCTGGAGGCGTTCCGGTCGATGGTGTTTATGAGGTCTGGGTGCATGCGAAAGCGATGCATCGAGATACAAAGTACAGCGAACGAGCGGTCAAAATCGACTTGGAAGAACCGTTTCGATTAGGAATCCGACCCGGTGATTCGCGGATCGGTGACATGCCGCACCGGCAACCAATCCAGCCCTTGCTGGCTGAGTCAGTCGTTTCGGACGATGAGTTTGAGTGGATCCGATTTGAGGTCCCGCTGGATCAAGGGTTCGTTCCGCGATTCACATTTGAAAACGGAATGCATGATGTCCGCGGATCGTTCGCCCGTATCTACCGGATGCATTTCAATTTGCTTCCTCAAGAAATTCGCGACACGCGGGGCATCTTTGAACAACGCATTGCCATCATCAGTGAGGGGACACTTCCCCACTTGCGAATTGATGAAGTGAAGGTTCGCGGGCCGCTTGATGTGAAATGGCCTACTGAGAGTCAGCAGGCTTTATTCGGCGGCAACGTGACCGGCGAAGAACATTGGACCGATTCGGAAGTGCGGGATCGGATCGAACGATTTGCATCGAGAGCCTACCGGCGTCCGGTTACTGAAACTGAGGTTGAAGGATTGGTTGCGTTTTTCGATTCACGAAAAGCATTTGGACGCTCGTCGCATCAGGCCTATGGCGACACCGCCAAAGCGATTCTTTGCAGCCCTTCGTTCTTGTATTTCCAAACATCAACGACGGAAGACGGACAGCTTTCAGACCATGCATTGGCAGAGCGTTTGTCGTACTTCCTGACGTCGAGCATGCCCGATGACACACTGCGTCAATTGGCTGATGAGGGAAAGCTCAACGATCCCGAAACTCTGCGGCAACAAACCCGACGATTGCTCGCCTCAGAGGAGTCCGATGAGTTTGTGGCCGACTTTCTCGACAACTGGTTGGATCTTCGTTCGCTCGGATCGATGCCGCCGGATCCAAGGGAGTTTGCCGCTTTCTATTCCGGCGATTTGCAAGTCGATATGAAAACGGAAACTCGAATGTTCTTTCGAGACCTGATCGATCGAGATGCTTCGCTGAACGAATTGTTGACCGCTTCGCATTCCTTCCTCAATCGTGACTTGGCCAAGCTTTACGGAGTCGATGAACACTTTCCGCCGGACAATGCCTCTGAATTCCGACGCTTCGATTTCGCACAGTCGCCTGTTCAAAGGAAGCTTGGTCGCGGTGGATTGTTGGGCCAGGCCAGCATTTTGACGGTCTCTGCCAATGGCATCGAAACGTCGCCCGTGACTCGCGGGGTTTGGTTGCTGGAAAATGTTCTCGGCACACCCACGCCGCCGCCACCAGATGACGTGCCGGCGATCGAGCCTGATACGCGAGGTGCGAAAACGATCCGCGATCAGTTGTTGAAACATCGTGAGGATGCGACTTGCTTTCAGTGTCACCGAAAGATCGATCCGCTTGGTTTCGCGATGGAAGGCTTCGACGCGATTGGTCAGTCGCGGAAGGTCTACAACATCAAATCGGGGCGACCGATCTTTACGTCCGGCGAACTTCCCGGTGGTGCCAAGTTTGATGGTCCCGAGGAATTGAAGCAGCAACTGGTCGAACGGAAGGATTTCATCGCTCGGACCGTCACCGAACGGTTGCTAACGCATGCACTTGGTCGACGAATGGAACCGACCGACCGTCCAGCGGTTGATGCGATCCTGATGCCGCTGAAGGCCGAGGACTACCCGACCGCTCGGCTGATTGAATCCATCGTCACCAGCGAACTTTTTCGCCGCTGATCAGGACTGGTTGTCGCGCCAACTTGGGCGTCGACGTCGGGCTTTGGGATGGTGGTAAACCAGATCAAAGGTCGCGTCGCGGGCCGATAGCTTTTTGCCATCGGGACGGTCGGTGGGACGGAACACTTTTGCACGCAGACGTTTCTTTTCATCGAATTGGTCATCATCCAATTCGAATTCGACATAGGAATCGATGTCGAAGGTCTCGCCGTTGTAGGCTTCCCATGCTTTGAAGTGGAAGAAGACGTCTTCGCGGAAATCGTCCGAGTCGATGAAGCCGTATTCGCCTTCGGGCTTGATGACTTTGATGCGGCCCAAGCGTCGTTTCTGGATGCGAAACGGCTTTTCTGTATCGTCGGAATGGTCTGTTCGAGGTCGGTTCATACGGTCAGTTTAACTCGGCCGATCCAGGAACGTCAGTCGTATCCAGCCAACGAGCGACTGAATTTGCCGTCGCACGACGGATCATGCGGGGCCACATGGTCGCGTCGTCTGCATTCAGAATATCCGATGTGGCCGGGATTCGGTGCCAAATTCCCTCTTCGATTTCGGTTTCGAGTTGTTCAGCAGTCCAACCCAGATGGCCGACGATCAACCGGTAGGGATGTTCATCCGACTTCATCAACGCTTCTAAGTTCTCGCGTTGAGCGGCAACGAAAATGCCTTCGCCCGATTCGGCTTCCGCCAGTTCGCGACTGGAGTGAACCGCGACGATGGGTCCCGACAGTGGTCCACCAAAGTGCAGTGACGAGCCGTTGGCCAATTTTCCTGCGATGAGCTGTTGTGCCAATTGATCTTTTTGGTCACCCGAGATCACGACTGCAGGAACGCCCTCGACCGGCTGATCTGACGCGTTCGCCTGCTGATCGAGGCTTCCGTCGATCTCCGCTGTCTCGTCTATCTCTTCCGCGTTCCAGCGAGGGATTTTCGGCGTTTCTTGCGGATTCCCTTGGATGGTGATCGCACCCGCCATGGCTTGCATGGGGCGGTTGAGCATCAATCCAATGGCGTGTTCGGAGTCTTCATGGACCATCAGGCAAACCGCTTGGTTCAGCACCGTGCCATCGACCAATGTCGAGCTGACCAGCAAATTACCCGCTTGAACGTTTTGCATGTGATTTCCAAATGGACGGAGACGAGGGTGGTTGCCAAAAAGACAGTCACCCGTGAAGACTGCTGAGTAGATAGGCAAGCGGCGCGCCAAACGCGATTTCGCGGCCTCCCGAGTTCTCTAAAAGCCCCTGATTTCCGGTCTCAAACAGCTATGAGCGATTTCATTCCACCCGCGATGGGCCAAATGCGAAAGAACTACTCCTTGGGAGGGCTCCATGAAAACGACGCGAAATCTGACCCTTTGGTTCAGTTCCAGTCCTGGTTCGAAGAAGCCTTGGAGGACGTTCCCAGCTGGTTCGAGCCCAATGCGATGACGTTGTCGACGAGCGGTCCCAGCGGCGATATCACCAGCCGCATCGTTCTTTTGAAGGGAGTTGAAGAAAAAAAGTTCCTCTTCTATACGAACTACGATTCGACCAAAGGATCGCAGATGCGAGCCAACCCGCGGGTTTCGCTGTGCTTGTTTTGGCCGCACTGTCAACGCCAAGTCCGCATTCAAGGAACGGTGGACAAGGTCTCGCGAGAGATGTCGGAAACGTACTTTCATTCGCGACCTCGTGACAGCCAACTGGGAGCTCACGTCAGTCAGCAGTCTTCGGTCATCGACTCCCGCGAAGCGATGGAGTCATCGCTGGAACAATTGAAAGCTCGCTATCCCGAAGGCACCCAGATCCCATTGCCTGAGAACTGGGGCGGCTATGCGGTGACGCCGATGAGCTTTGAGTTTTGGCAAGGACGACCGAGCCGATTGCATGATCGTTTGGTTTACAAACGCGATAACGCCGACTCAAACGATTGGATGATGCAGCGACTCTCGCCGTGACACAACCGAATTCTGGCGAACCCGGCTACTGGGAAGTCGAATGGCTGCTCCCGTCTGATCATTGCTGGCTCGATTGAGCCTGCTGGATTTGCAAGGTTGACTTCGCATCGGTTGAGTCGTCGTTCGGGTCAGGTTGTCGAACCGTGATCGACAGATTGATGGATTGATAGGTGCGATTGAATTCTTCAACAAACGATTCCTGATGCGTCGGCGGCATCAGCAAGGGACCCTCCGCGTGGTCGCCTTGGAACAGGATCGCATCGCCAGGAAGAGTCTCTCGCCAACTGCTCATGATCTCGATTGAACCCAGGCTGCGTGCGAATCGTTTGGGTGAGGGAATCCGAGTGTCTTGTCGACTCGGTTGATGATCGTTTCACCGTGGAAGTAACGTCGAAGATTGACGCACGCCAAATCGTTTGAGTCATCGACTCGGCGAGCGGATTGTGCGCCGACGTGTGGTGTGATCAACACATTGGGATCGTCCCACAGCGGGCTGTCTTCGGGCAACGGTTCGGTGTACGTCACATCGACGCCGGCGCCCGCCAAGTGACCGCTTTGCAAAGCATCGACCAAGGCTTCTTCGTCGAGCACCTGACCGCGAGCGACGTTGATCAAGTAGCCGCCCGGTTTCATCGCGGCAATCTGTTCGGGGCCGATCCACTTGCGAGTTGACGCGTTCAAGGGCAATGTCAGGATCACAATATCGCTGGTCGCGAACAGATCGTTGACGCGAACGGCTGGCCAAAGCGTTTCGACTTCAGGCGGGCAGTCTTCCGGGTAAAAATCCGTCGCGATGAGACGAACATCCCATGGAGCCAGCTTCGCCGCGATGGCTCGCCCGTTGCCGCCCAGTCCGACAATGCCGACGGTCTTTCCGCGGAGATCGTCGGTGGGAAGACGAACGAATTCACGTTTGGGACGGGCTCGTTCAAACAGCCCAATGCGACGTAAAACGCCGAACAATAACGCGAATGTTTGCTCGGCGACTTGAGGTGCAAACAGCCCCGAGGCACTGCTGACCATGATGTCCGGATTCGCGATCACGCCGGGAACGAGGCAGTGATCCAGGCCAGCGGCGCTGGATTGGATCCAACCCAAACGTCCGGCCGCCAAGACGCGATCCCAGTCGACGGGAACCTTCGCGTGCCCGATGAAAATGTCTGCCGTGGGGAGCAATTCGTCGATGCGTTCCTGACCGGCATCCACGACTTCGACATCGTGGTTGAGTTGGCAGTTCGGGTCCGCCTTCAATTCCGCGAGCGTTGTTTCGAGTTGTTCGATGTGTCGCGGCAGGGCGGGGTAGCACAAGACGACTCGGCGAACCGAGTCGATCTCACTGAGCGGCAATCGTTCACGCGGTTGCGACATTGACGAACACCTTCAGGGCATCTTTGTCTTCGACCAACAAACGCATCATCTCTTTGTAGTTGTCGAGGCCATCAACCGGGTTGGTCAGGATCTTTTCCAGCACACCGGGGAACATCATGTCACCGAGTGCGAGGTCGCGGATTCCCATCTCGAAGTGGCCGCGGTTGGCGTTGACGCTGCCGAGCAAGAGCTTGTTGCCGAGCACCCATTCGATGTTGATCTTGTCCGAAGGGACTTCGGTTTTGCGTTCGCCACCGGTGATGCCGGTCCAAACCACGACGCCGTTGTGACCGATGTGTTCCATCGCTTCGAACGCCAGCGGGCTAAATCCGGTTGCGTCAACGATCAAATCAGGGCGACCGGTCTTGGCGACCAATTCCGTCATCGAAGTTTGCGAGGTGCTGACGTAGGTCGATTCCATTCCCTCGACGATTTCAGCTTTCAGGTTGGGAGCTTCGCCGCGGGCGAGGGTAAAGACCTCCAGTCCGCGAAGCTTCAACACCAACGTGGTCAACAAACCGATTTGTCCGGCACCGAGGACGTAAGCGACCTTGGGGTTCCAAACCTTCATCCGGCGTTGTGCTTCGTAGGCTTGGTGAACCGCTTTGGCCGCGCAGCTCATTGGTTCTTGCAACACGTGCAGGTGTTGCAAACCTTGTGGCACGCGAACGATGTATTCTTCTTCGTCGACGAAGTACTCGGTCAAGAAACCATGACGCAGGTTGATGCCGCGTTCGTAGTAGGTTTCTTCGCTGGTCATGTCGTTGGTGCCGATCAAGTCATAGATCGAGTTACCAGGACGGCGGACGGTGGCGGTCACGTAGTCGCCGGGTTTGACTCGTTTGACGTTCTCGCCGACGGCTTCGACGATGCCAAAGCATTCGTGGCCGATGACCAGGTAATCGTCTCCGTCGGGAGCGTTGCCATACAACGCGTCATTGATTTCGCGGTCGGTCGCGTCGACGCCAACCTTCAAGACTTTGACCAGCACACCCAGGCCGTCGGCGACTTGGTCAACCGACGGACGAGCGATCTCTTGCATGTGAACACTGTTGGGAGTTCCCGGCTTGACCGCGACGGCTTTCATCAAAAAATCCACTCATCTGGGGGTGTCGAAGAAAAATTGGAGGCCGCTTTCGACCCCGCCAATCGGTTCGGAAGACAGAATCGCCCACAAACCGCCCAGATCCTAGCGAGACGGCGAATTTCCCGTGAGGGGGTTCTCTATGTATTTTTGACAAGAACGGTTGTCAAAAATCAAAGGATTGGAATACTGGAGGTATGGCAACATCTCCTTCCACTTCTGAATCGACCACCGACACGTCGACCGAAGGCCCCATTTCGGTGGTTCCTTCGCGATCGCAACCGGCGGTGAATGCAGCAGCGGTTCGGAGCGTGGATCGCGAGTTGTTGCTTTGTCTTCGCAGTGGAAAGCCGAAGTCGATTGGTGATTTGACGGAACAATTGGGCGTGACCGCGACGGCGGTTCGGCAGCGTGTCGAACGGTTGCTCGAGGTTGGGTTGATCGCTCGAGAGAAAGTCGTCGCTGGTCGTGGTCGGCCGACTTACCACTACGTTTTGACGCCCGCGGGTTATCGCCGAGCGGGTGCGGACGCGACCGAATTGGCTGAGGCCATGTGGGCGGAGATCGTCGCAATGGCTGACGGTGATGTTCGCGAACAATTGATTACCGCGATCGCGTCTCGACTGGGGCGTCAATTTGCCGCGGCATTGCGAGGCGATGCTGATGGCGTCGCGGTTCACGACGAAAAGAAGCCGCCGTGTTCGTGCCAGCAAACTGACGCGGACCAGGATTCGTTCCAAGAACGGATGCAGCGATTGACGGCAATGCTGCAAACGAAGGAGATTTCGGCCTCGCTGATCGAGCCGGCTTCTCAACAAGACGGTGTCCTGCCGGTTTTGGACATCGAGGCATGTCCCTATCCAAGTTTGACCGCTGCGGCGGGCGACCGGTCGATGTGCCGACTCGAAGAACAAATGTTGTCCGAAGCCTTGGGCGAAGACGTCCATCTGAGCAGCTGCCGGATGGACGGCGACTCATGTTGCCAGTTTTCAACCAAATCCGACAACGAACCCAATTCACCCTCCAATTCCGAATCGGGCTGAGAGAACCAGACTCACCGATTTCGCTATACGACCAACTGTTATCTCTTGAAGGCTTGTCTTGCAATGAATCACATCCTGAAAATCGAAAACCTGCACGTTTCCGTCGGCGACAAACCGATTCTGCGTGGGGTCAACCTGACGATCAAACACGGCGAAACACACGCCCTGATGGGACCCAACGGAAGCGGCAAAAGCACGCTCGGTTTGGCGATCATGGGTCACCCGGGTTACACCGTGACCGAAGGCAGCATCACGTTGGACGGCGAAGACGTCCTTGCGATGGCACCCGATGAACGTGCTCGCACCGGAATCTTCATGGCGTTCCAACGTCCCATGGCAATTCCAGGCGTGAAGATGGCTGACTTCCTTCGTCACGCAACGACCAACGTTCGCAACCCGGATCGCAAAGAAGGCGAAGAGCTGATTCCGATGCGGGAATTCCGCAAGGAACTGAAAGAGAAGATGGCTCACCTGCGTATGGATGTTGAGTTCGCACGCCGCTACGTCAACGACGGTTTCTCCGGCGGTGAAATGAAGCGAGCTGAGATCCTTCAACTCGCCATGCTGCAACCTAAATTCGCGGTTCTCGATGAGACCGACTCTGGGTTGGATGCCGACGCTGTGCGTTTGGCCAGCGAATCGATCGCCGACATCGGTCGCGAGAAAATGGGACTGTTGATCATCACGCACCACGACAAATTGTTGGTGCACAACCCGCCCGAGTTCACACACGTGATGCTTGGTGGCCGTCTGGTTGAAACCGGCGGCAAAGAATTGGCCGTGGAATTGCACGAGCATGGTTACGACCGGATTCGCAAGTCGTACCCCGAGGCCGAAGCTGCCAACCAAGAGATGTTGGCTGAAGAAACCGCTGTCTGATCGACTGCGACGATTCCTACCGAAACAGACTCCACACCACGCCTACTGAGATTTACCTATGGCGACCGACGTCACTGAAAACGACCAAATCGGCGAAATCAATAAGTACAATTTCCGCACCGAAACCACCGGTGTCTTCAAGGCCCAAAAAGGCCTGAACGCGGATGTTGTCAATCAAATTTCAGACATCAAGAACGAGCCAGACTGGATGCGGGAATTCCGCTTGAAGTCACTGGCCGAGTTCGAATCACGCCCCATGCCGAAATGGGGCGGTGCGCTGGATTTGGATTTCCAAGACATCTACTACTACCTCAAACCAACCGGCCAGTCCGAGAAGTCTTGGGACGATGTTCCCCAAGAAATCAAAGACACGTTTGACAAATTGGGCATTCCCGAGGCGGAGAAGAAATTCTTGGCCGGTGTGAAGGCTCAGTTCGAAAGCGAAGTTGTCTACGGTTCGTTGCAAGAAGACCTCGCCAAGCAGGGCGTCTTGTTCACTGACACGGACGCAGCGGTTCGCGATCATCCTGAATTGCTGCGAGAGTACTTCGGCAAAGTCATCCCGCCGACTGACAACAAATTCGCGGCTCTCAACAGCGCGGTTTGGTCCGGCGGTTCGTTCATCTATGTGCCACCCGGCGTGCAGATCGAATTCCCATTGCAGGCGTACTTCCGTATCAACGCGGAGAGCATGGGCCAGTTCGAACGAACGTTGATCATCGTCGACGAAGGTGCCAGCATTCACTACGTCGAGGGCTGCACCGCTCCGATGTACACAACCGAATCGTTGCACAGTGCGGTCGTGGAAGTGATCGTCAAGAAGGACGCTCGTTGTCGTTACACGACGATCCAAAACTGGGCCAACAACATCTATAACCTGGTGACAAAGCGTGCCTACGCCTATCAGGACGCGACGATGGAGTGGGTCGACGGCAACCTCGGCAGCAAGCTGACGATGAAGTACCCCGCCGTTCACATGATGGAACCCGGTGCTCGTGGCGAGATCCTTTCGATCGCGTTCTCGTCAGCCGGCCAGCATCAAGATGCGGGTGCCAAACTTGTGCATGCGGCGCCCAACACAACGGGCCAAATCATCAGCAAGTCGATCAGCAAGAACGGCGGTCGCAGCAGCTACCGCGGTTTGGTTCGCGTTGAACCGGGGGCTCACAACAGCAAGAACAATGTTGTTTGTGATGCGTTGATCTTGGATCCGGAAAGCCGCAGCGACACGTACCCGTACATCGAGATCGCTGAACAAGACGTTCAGATCGGTCACGAAGCCAGCGTTTCGCGAATCGGCGAAGAGCAAATGTTCTATCTGCTCAGCCGCGGTCTGACCGAATCAGAAGCCAGCACGATGATCGTCAACGGTTTCATCGAACCACTCGTCAAAGAGTTGCCGATGGAATACGCCGTCGAGATGAACCGATTGATCCAACTGCAAATGGAAGGCAGCGTCGGCTGATTCATCGCCGACCTGCAAACACTCGCCGCTCGCGACTTTACTTGGTCGCCCTTGAAAACGGCGCATTGATAGCGGAAGGGCGCGAGCCCTCCGGTGACGCACCGGGCGACTTGCGTCGCTCCGCCAAGACGATTTGTTGTCCACCACACAACCTGTTGCTCGGCGGTTCCCTATCGAGAGCGTTTTCACCGAGCGACCTTCCATTTTCCAGCCACCACAAAACACCCTTTTCATTTTTTCTCCATGACCACCACCTCAACCCTCACGTTCGATGCCGCTGGCTTCGAAGCCTTTCTCGCATCGCGGAAAGATGAACCGCAATGGTTGACCGACCTGCGACGGGAATCCTTCTCGCATGCCGATGCGATGGATTGGCCCGCTCGTCGTAGCGAAGAATGGATTCGCACGGACATTCGAACCTTCCAAATCAAAAAGTTCGCTCCGCCCGTTGAAGCGACCGCAGGCGATGTCCCCGCTGTTCACCAGCTTCGCGATGGGGTGGAACCGGGCGGAGTTTTGGAAACCTACGACAGCCAAGTGATTTCCGAATCGCTCGACGAAGAACTCGCCGCCAAAGGTGTGATCTTCGGCAGCTTGGAACGTCTGTGCCGCGAACAACCGGACAAGGTTCGCCCGTTCCTTTACACCGTTGTGGATCCTGACTACGACAAGTTCGCCGCTCTGCATGCTGCGTTCTGGTCCGGTGGTCAATTCCTGTACGTGCCCCGTGGCGTCGTGATCGAAAAACCGATTTACCTCGGTTCGACGTTGAGCGACGGCGGAACCGACACGGCTCACACATTGATCGTGTTGGAAGACGGCGCCGAAGCGACCGTTCTTCACGAGTGCAACAGTGCCAATCCAGAAGCGGCCGGTTTGCACATGGGTGCGGTCGAGCTGATCCAGAAACCCGGTTCGCATCTGCGATACGTCAACGTCCAAGAATGGGGCCACAAGACGTATCACTTCGCGCACCAACAAGCCAACATCGACCGCGACTCGCAATTGCAATGGACCATCGCTGCGATGGGTTCCGGATTGTCCAAGGTCAACCAATCGGTCGATATGGTGGGCGAGGGTGCCAATTGCCAAGTCAACGGCGTGATGTTCACGGAAGGCCGCCAGCATCTGGCCTATCACACCCAGCAGTACCACCGGGCGCCGAACTGCCACAGCGACTTCTTGTACAAGTCCGCTCAGCAGGACAAGAGCCGCACCGTGTGGCGTGGGATGATCAAGGTCGACAAGGTCGCTCAGAAGACCGACGGTTACCAACGCAACGACAACTTGGTGCTGTCCAACCATTCGCGAGCCGACTCGATTCCTGGACTGGAAATCGAAGCGGATGACGTGCGTTGCACCCACGGCAGCACGACGGCCAAGGTCGACGAAGAGCAAATCTTCTACGCTCGTTGCCGAGGCTTCACGCAGAAGGAAGCCACTCGCATGATCGTCAGTGGATTCTTCCAGCAGATCTTTGACCGGATCACGATCGAAAGCGTCCGCGACGCACTGGCCGCCGCGATCGCACGCCAAGTCCGCGAATACGAGTGATTTCGAGTTCCGTTTGTCTTACCGGAGTGGCGCGAGCCGCCCGGTGAGAATCCAGAGGGCTCTCAGCCGCATTCCTGTAGCACGGTGGTCCCCCACCGTGACTTCGCCAAGAGCGTGATTCGAAGCGGAAACGGTCAAGCAGCAGGTGAATGAACCCTGGCTTACAATGGTCAGGATCACTCACCCTGAGGACCAAATGACGCCAATACAACGAATCGAACGGCTGCAGTGGTTTGCTCTGGGACTGATTGCCTTCGGTGCAGTGATTCAATTTCTAGGCAATGGAGCTGCCGCCGAGGTGGCGTCCAGTTTGGTCATGATGACCGGGTTCATGTGGTTCATCACTTGGTCAGCGATTCGGTGCGTTCTGTGTCCAGGGCGAATCTGGATCGATGTTTTGAAAACGTGGCTGGTATCACACGCGTTTCTATTGTTGCTCACGACCGCACATGTGTTGAGTTTGTGGGTTGAAGGTCGCTCGGCACGTGCGGCGGACTGGCCAGATCACTTGGCGTTGCTATCTGCGACTTCATTCGCAACCACGATCTCTTTGTTGGCCACCATGTTTTGGGTGGGCGGATGGAAGCTGTTTCGAATTCGCCTGCGTGATCGCGTGAGCGGCGACCCAATCACACCTGCGAAGGTTTCGTTGGTCGATCTGATGCTGCTGACGACGGTAGTCGCGGTCTACATCACGGTTGCTCGACTGCAACAGAAATGGGTCTTCGAACCGAATGAAGAATTCTTGGGACCATCCTTCGTTTTCGTCATTGTCTTGATACTCAGTTTGACCGCGGGCTTGATGGGTTGGTTCGTCGTTCTATTGCCAACTTGGATTTCGATGGCTCGGCATTGGAGCGATCTACGCCGTCGCGTTGTCTGGACGGCGTTCTATCTCGCATGGTTGGTGGTGGCCGCGATTGCTTGGATTGGGAACTGGACGGAACCTGATTTCTGGATCACTTTCTCGGTGACGGCGGGCTGGATCGCATGCAATTTTCTATTGATAAGATGGTTGGTTGCCAGTCACTCGACATCCATTGGGCTCGAGTGGTATCGCTTGCCGAAGAGTAGGTCCAAAGAAGTGCCTGATCCGCTCCGGTGACATCGTTCAGAACCTCGTGAAACCGGCCGGCTTTTTTTGCGAGCATTCGGGTACAATTGATTGACGGTTTTTCGGTCACCAGTTCATCTGGTCAAACTGAGTTTTCAATAGCGAAGAGTATGAGTTCTTCCTCACCTTTCGATCCGTTGCGATCCCGCGTGGCTCAGGCGGCCAATACGTCGCGAGAGCAACGCGTGCTAGCGGGATTGGAACATTCGGAACTGGCGATCCGCGTGGTGCAAGACGGCATTCGCGAGCGTGATCCACACGCCGATGAAGCGACGGTCAAGCGATTGTTGTTCGAGCGGATCGAGTTGATGCGTCGCATGCAGAATAGGACCTTGTCGGAGCAGTGAATCTTCAACAATCGGTTTCGAGAATCATCGCCGCTCTCAATGAGGCTGGACTGGATTACATGCTCGTCGGATCGTTCTCCAGCATGTACTATTCATTTCCACGATCCACAACGGATGCCGACTTTGTGATCGGCACTGCTGATTTCGATATTCAGTCACTTTCAAACTCGCTTGGCAGCGAGTTCAAGTTTGATCCACAGCTCTCTTTTGAGACCATTGGTGGTTCGATCAAGAATGAAATTCAAATCGTGGGCAGCCCGTTCCGAATCGAGCTGTTTCGTTTGACCGACCAACCTTTTGATCAAGTGCGGTTTGAGCGTCGTCAAAAAGTCACCATTGCAGGCGACGAGGTTTGGATTCCGACACCAGAAGACGTCATCCTGCAAAAGCTCATCTGGTCTCGCCCCCAAGACAAGAATGATGTGCTGGGTGTGATCGCGGTGAACTACCAAGAGCTCGATCAAAGATATCTCCAAGAGTGGGCAAAGAAGCTCGGGCTCGTCGAAGAGTTTGCTAACGCATGGGCGTTGGCGATCGAGTCAGTGAAATGAACGAAGGCGTTGAAAATAAAATCAGGTTCTTGCTTACGACACACTTTGCTGGAAACAACCGGACACTTCCATGATTTCGACACCACTGCGTTTTCGCCCGCTGCTCAAACAGACAATCTGGGGCGGACGCCGATTGGGCGAAATGCTTCACAAGCCGATCGGTGACGCGGACGACTACGCCGAGAGCTGGGAGATCGTCGATCATGGCGAAGACCAAAGCGTCGTCATCAGTGGCGAACTGGCGGGACAATCGTTGGGCGAACTATTTACCAACCGTCGCCAGTGGTTGATGGGCAAGGACTGGGTGGAAGCAAACCCAGATGCAAAGACCTTTCCGTTGCTTCTGAAGTTTCTGGATTGCAACCGTGTGTTGTCGGTGCAGGTGCACCCGGACGATGCCTACGGTGCGACGATGCAACCGCCGGATCTGGGCAAGACCGAAGCTTGGGTGATCCTGCACAGCGAACCTGACAGCGTGATCTATTCAGGATTGAAGGAAGGCGTCGATCGCGAATCCTTGCGTGAGATGATGTTGGCCGGTGAAACCGATCGTGCGCTGCACTCCTATCATCCCGAAGTGGGAGATTGCGTCTTCATTCCCGCGGGAACCGTGCACGCATTGGGCGGTGGGTTGGTCGTCGCGGAGATTCAACAATCCAGTAACACGACGTTTCGGTTGTTTGATTGGAATCGCGTGGATGCTTCGGGCAAATCCCGACCGCTGCATATTGAATCGTCACTCGAAGTTTCGGACTACGAACGAGGCCCGGTGGATCCGATTCGAAAACCGATTCACAGCGGCACGGAAACGTTGGTCGAGTGCGACAAGTTCGTTCTGCGACGGGTGCACGACACCGATCAAACGATCGGCGGTGATGACCGTTGTCACTTGTTGACGGTGATTTCCGGCGAAGCGACTCTGTCGAACCAAGATGGCCCAATGAAAATGGCGACCGGCGAGAGCGTGTTGCTGCCCGCCGCGTGCGGGGCCATTCAAGTGCAATCTGGTGACGCGACTGTGCTGTGGATGTCACCACCAACAAGCATTTGATTCGAAAACTATCCCGAAAGAGCATTCTTTTTCTAGCGAAGCGGGGCAAGCCGCCCGGTGCCTCGATACCGGAGGGCTCGCGCCCTTCCGCTACAAAGGGAACCGGGAGGTCGTCCTGCACCAGCTCTCTAAAAACGCGAGAGCGGGTTGTCGCGGTGCTTCAACGGAAACGGCACCACGGCCCCGTTCTGACGGTGTGATTCGAGAACGGCACAAACCATCTCGACGGTCGTACGTCCTTGGCTGGCATCGCAAAGCGGTTGGCGATCTTCGCGAATCGCGGTGACTAAATCGCGAGCGGGGAAGCCATGGTGTTCGACCATTTGTCGCAGATCCTTTCGCGGTTCGGGTTGGCCGATTCCCGCGGCGGTGATGGGGATCCAGGCAACTGGTTCGGTCGGTGTTCGAAAGGGGTTGCCGGGCAACAGGTACGCCAGCGGACTCTTGTCGATGTGAATCGCGATCGTGCCTTTGCTTCCAATCAGTCGCAACCCGAACCCTGCGTTCTCGGTGCCATCATTGGCGATGGAATCAAACGTCGCGACGATGCCGCTCTTCATTTGATAGCGAGCATGCACGGCGTTGCCTGCCATCAGCCCTAAACCCTCGCGACCTTCTCTGATGTCAGATGGTTCGACCAAGCGACCGTCTTGCATCAACGATGCCGAGCAGGACACGGGGTCACCGGCCAAATAATGCGTCAGGTTCAGAACGTGGGTTCCCAAGACCCAGAGGTCTTCGACTCCGCCGCGAGGATCACTTTTGCCTCGACCACGAATTTCGAGAAGACGCCCGATTTCACCGCCCTCGATCAGCTCGCGTACAAACGGCAGTGTGGGATGGTATCGGTTCCGATGAGCGATCGCGATTTTCGCGTTGTGTTGTTTGCAGGCAGCAATGAGTGAGTCTGCTTCCGCGGTTGTTCGAACAAATGGTTTCTCGATGTAGATGCCGCGGGCACCGGACTGGATCGCAGCCATGGCCATGTCGTGATGTTGGTCCACGTGTCGCGGGCACACCGCCACGATGTCGGGACGAATTTCATCAAGCATCACGCGGTAGTCGTCATAGCCGCGATCCACCTTGAGCCGCTGTTGGGCTCGTTTCAGTCCTTCCGGGTTGGCATCCGTGATGGCGACCAGTTTGGTGTCGGGCAAGCGTTGCCAGATGCTATCGAGTCCATGACCAAAGTCGCCTCGTCCGGTGTGCCCGATTGCGACCGCTTTGAGTGAGCCTGAGTTCGCTTGGGCGAGAGCGGGTGTTGCGAGGCTGGCCGCTGCGGTGGCGGCGAGAAAGTGTCGTCGTTGCATGATCGATCACTCAGAAGGTGGGGAGTTTTGAGGGAGCCTGGTGGGGGCTCGATCATAACTCGAAATGTCGACCGGTAGTTCGCGTCGCTGAAATATCAGTTCGAGGAGCAATTTCCGACGTCGCGTTTTGCGAGATGGTTTCCTTGGCCAACGGCCATGATCAACCGGAAATAAAGAGCTGAATTTGGCCGTTGGCCATCGAGTGGTCAAATTTACTTCTCGCCCAGGCCGACGATTTCGAGCAAACGCAGGGCGTTGGTGGTGGGTGACACGCCGTCTCGCATTTTGTAGTCGAACGTCATTCGTTCATCGCCGCTGGCGTCGGGCGTGATCGTTTCGCGGAAGTGAACGGTGTGCGCGAGCTTCATCAGTTCGGGATCATCCGCGAGTTCCAAGTCGTGAGTCGTGATGGCACCGATCGCACCGGCGTCGACTAAGAACCGCAGCACGCGGGCAACGGCGATCTGACGTTCGCGACTGTTGGTTCCTTGCAGAATCTCATCGAGCAAGAAGAACTGGATTCGGTTGGTGGAGCCGGCGGCACGTTGTTCGGCTAACTTGCGGGCATGCGTCACAACGGCGGACAAGCGATTCAATTCCGCCATGTAGTAAGAGACGCCTTGGCTGAGGTCATCGCTGACTCGGATGCTGGTTCCCATCTCGAGAGGCGGCAGGCTCATGTGTCGACAGCACACCGGTCCGCCGGCCATGGCGAGAGCGACGTTCAGCCCAGCACTTCGAAGCATCGTGCTCTTTCCAGACATGTTGCTGCCGGTGACGAGCAACAACGTTCCGGTTGGGCCGATGGTGACATCGTTGGTGACTCGTGCGTCGTCTTTCAGCAACGGGTGCCCCAACCCTTTGAATGTGATGGTGGATTCATCTTCGAGCCACTCGGGCGACGACCAATCTGGTGAATCGTGTTGCAGGGCGGCGATCGACATCAAAGCTTCGAGTTCGCCGAGGGCGTCAAACCATTCAGGAATTTGGCTAGAGTATCGCGACTTCCAATCTTCCAAGCGACGAAGCACGCGAACGTCCCACAACCAGAACGCTTGCAGTGGCAGATACAGCAGGAACGTCGACGCGGTTTGCTTCAGCCCGCCCATGCGAGCGACTTGCGCCAGTTCACGCATGCCTGTGGAAGCCGATTGGGAACCCCCGGCGTCTCCGAGTAGCGTCCGGCGGATGTGAGCGGTCGGCCCAGCGGAATCGGCGGGAGATTCGGGCAACCAATTGGCGGCGTCAAACAGTTCGGCGTATTCGTTGACGCTGCGCCGCGAGGCCATCGCGATTTGGAAAATTGCCGCGACGGGGCCCAGCAAAAAAGAGCCGATGGCAAGATTCACAACCGCGATTCCGATCAGCCCGTACATTCCCATTCGGACCCAATCGCCTTGATCCGTGATCGCGCCAGCGACCATGCCAAGGATGATTGCGATGGCAACAACCGCGGTGAAGTTGCCCCAGGGAATCAACCATCGATGCGGCGGCAACCAATTGGGTTCCTTGGACCACTGGACGAATGATTCCGGGTCACCGGAGCTTCCGCCGATGTCGCGGGCGAGCACATAGAACCGCAATCGGTTTTCGGGTTGGTCCGCCAAGTGTGTGACCGAGGCATGTCGGTCTTTCGCGAGCGGAGGATCAACTGGGCTGCACAACCAATTGGCCAAGGTGCGAACGCCAGGGGTGGTTGCCGCCATGGAAGTCAATTGAAACAGCGACGCATCGCCGACGAGGTCCAAGTCACCCGCGAGGGCTTGTTGCTCAGGCGTGAGCTCAATCTCGGACGCTCGGATGCCGATGCTGTCACGGGCCAGTGATTTCCAGTCACGCTGCAATCGAGCTTGCAATCGGTGCAAGGTTCGGGATTGGTTGCGAAGCAGTTCCATTCGATCGCGAACGGTTTCGTTGCGAACCACAGTCACCAAAAACGCGATCAGGGATCCAACGGCGACGCAGACCCAAATCACATGTTGAGTTGCAAGTGAAAAACCGATGCCCAAGACCAGTCCGACAAAGAACACCATTCGCCAGACGGCAAACCGTGAATCGGAAGCTTCGAGTTCTTGCAAATCGTGATCGAAGGTCTCGATCTGGGAGGCGTAGTCGGACATCCGTTTCAGGCTGCATCCAATGCGGTGGAGGACCGGCGGGAAGGACGCGAGCGTCCATCAATGACTTTCGTTGCCACGCGGTCTTGAAGGTTGGGTCGAAAAATGGTCAGCAACAACAGTGGCAAGAACCAAGCCATGTACAGGCCGCCGCCGTAGCCGTGCCAGAACTGAGCCGCGACCATCAACGCCGCCGAGCAACTGATCAAGATGCCAAGGTTCTTTTGTCCGGGCCAAACCGCGAAAAAGAAGCTGAGGATCACGTAGCCGACGATCACTGGCAAACGCCAAATGGGATTCCAACCCAGTTCCCAAATCCCGGTCAGCTCATTGGGACCTTTGTTGGGATTCAGCACCCCGAACATCCGCTGGACATGCGTCAGGAATGGTTCACCCCCGGCGAAGGCAAGCAACGCCATCAACACTGTCAGCGAGACCAGCACGGCTCCCGCGAATCGTCCGACGCCGCGCTGCCAGTAGAAACTGCACCACAGCGGCAACAGAAACAGCGGGTAGTACAACAACCCGGCCGCAGCACCGATGAATAGTCCGGCGATCAGTGGTTTGCGATACATCAGCACCGCCCACAGAATCAGCGCAGCGGGGACCACGTGATCCACACGACCGGTCATCTGAGCGGTGTAAGGCATGAGCAGATACAACGTCGCACAACCGGCACCGGCGCGGAGGTTTCCGAAGTGTCGATTGCCGATCAACAGAATGCCAATCAACACGGCCGACTGAGCCAAGATGGCGATGATCTTCGCGATCATTGTTCGGCGTTGTTCCGCGGCGGTCAATTCAGCCATCGTCGGTGGTTCGGCACCTGCGATCGCTTCGCTGATCGGTCGTGTGGGAATGGCCGGCAACATGTTGATCAGCGCGTAGCCGGGACCCAGCTTGGGGCCCTGTTCTTGTTGAATCTCAGGTGTGCTGGCGACGACGTTGGCCATCATGAAGATGAACAAAGAAATGCCAAGGAAGTTCAATCCGCCGGTGGTCAAGTTGGGATCCAAAAGCGGACGCCGCACCATCAACGGGTCGAGCAACATTCGCACGAGCACCAGAAACTGAATGCCGAACAACGTGATGAAACCAGCTCGCTGCAACCCCGCGGCTCGGCGGTAGGGTTCGGACTCTTGAAGCCGAGTCAATTCTTCCGCGGTCAGTTCACGCGGCGCGGGAGGTGATTCGGGTTCGGCGGGGGCTTCCGCCGCCACCGGCTGCTCATCGGGAATTGTTCCGGATTCGGAGGTCGCTTTATCGGTGGGAGACAACTCGGCTGGCGCAGCCTCCTCGGGGGCCACTTCCTCTTCGACGGGAATGGTGTTGGCGGCGGCACTGATTTCCGCGGACGCCAAGCGGGCCAGACGCGTTTGCCGACGGTATCCCTCGTTGACCATCAACAATCCGGGAGCCAGCAAGATCAACAGGACGATGTCGAGGTTGCGGATGCTCCAGAACCGACGGAAGACAAAGAACAACCCAATCGTCAAAAATGACGACATGTAGACCCACGTCGTCGGGTCGGGTCGTCGGTAATAGAGGAGGAATTCGCTCATGGTCGTAGGATAAACGCCTGGACCTACGGGGGATATAGCGGGCGAAACAGATCAGCGGCCCCGGACAAACCCAAACGGGCCAATTGCGACCTCAGGGGGTCGAGGCGATTTGACCGGGGCAACGTCAATCGAGGTGAGGTAGAATGGCTGATTCCCGCCATCCCCCACCTCCGTGCTTGTCCAAGGATTCGCCGATGTGTTGCTTACGTCGACAATGTTGTTTCGCAGTCGCAGCGACAATGGGGTGGATGATTCTGCTACCCGGCGGGACGCCAAGAGTCATCGCTGAAGATGCACCATCGAAGGCGGATGTTCAGCAATCGCTTTCGCGGGCAACCCATTACATGTCCACGACCATCGCAGACCACGGCGGATACGCTTGGGTCAGCAGCGTCGATGGGGAATTCAGCAACGGGGAAGGAGCCTGCACCAACGATCGAATTTGGGTGCAACCGCCCGGGACCCCCGCCGTGGGCGAGGCATTTCTGAAGGCTTATGCCGCGACCGGCGATGCGTCTCATTTGAAAGCAGCCTCGGAAGTTGGCAAAGCGTTGATCGAGGGCCAGGTCGTATCCGGAGGTTGGGGATATTCGATCGATTTTGGCGATGCCGAACGAGCGAAGATTCCTTATCGAACCAGTGCTCCAGTGAACGCCGAGAAGATGAACCAAACACCCGAACCCGGTGGATGGGAAATCTGGAGACAACGCAAATGGAAGCACAACAAGACGGTTCTCGACGACGACACAACCTCCGCGGCGTTGTCGTTCTTGCTGCGTTTGCGACACATGCTGCAGCAAAGCACCAAGCAATCGTCTGCCACTTTGGACGACGCAATCGAAGTTGCTCTGACGTCCACTCGTTTGGCCCAGTATCCCGTCGGTGCTTGGGGACACAATTACGATCGCATGCCTCGCCAACAGCCAAGTGTTTCGCACTATCCAATTTTGGACGCCAGCTACCCTGACGACTGGTCTCGCACTTGGACGAAGGAGTACGCCGGTTGCTACATGCTGAACGACAACATCACGCAAAACATGATTGGCATGATGCTGCTGGCTTGGCAGTTGACCGGTGACGATCGCTACCGTGACAGTGCGATTCGTGGCGGCGAGTTTTTGCTACGGGCTCAAATGCCGGACCCGCAACCCGCGTGGGCTCAGCAGTACGATCGACACATGCACCCGGTTTGGGATCGTAAGTTCGAGCCGCCTGCCATCTCGGGGTCTGAATCGCAAACCGCGATCGAAACATTGATGGATTTGTATGAAGCAACCCAGGACGCCAGGTTCCTTCAGCCAATTGAACCGGCGATCGCTTATTTGAAAACCTGTTTGCGACCGGACGGCGGATTGCCTCGGTATTCGGAGTTGAAGACCAACAAGCCGTTGTATTTCAATTTGCAGTACGAACTCACCAGCGACGATTCAGAGATGCCGGATCACTACGGGTTCGTCGGAAAATCCAGGTTGGATTCGATTGAACAGCGTTACCTTCGAATTCGCGAACGCAAAACAGAAAAAGCCGCCAAGATCTCCGCGAATCGAATCGCAGAAATCTTGGCGGCTCAGCATGACGATGGTGGTTGGCGTGAACCAGGGTTTGTGCGAGATCCTGATGGCCGCAAAGTGACACCAGAGGAAGGTGTCATTCAGTCGGCAACGTTCGTGAAGAACGTGCGATTGCTATGCGACTATCTGGGATCAAGCGAAGCCAAACCTTAACCCATTTCGATTTCGTAGCCTTCGCGGTACGGACGAGCCAACATCGAGTTGGCTTGATCGTCGCCCACGATTTGCTCGCTGTCGTTGTCCCACTTCAGATCTCGGCCCAATCGAGCCGAGATGCCGGCCAAGTGACAGACGTTGAGCATTTCCATGTGCGTGTGCACGTCGGAGATGGGCTCGAGTCCTTCGCGATGGCAGTGCAAGAAGTTGAACCAATGGGCAGGACGTCCGTTGTGCTCGATCGGCAAGCCTTTGTAGACCTTCGAAATCGCGTCTTCGGGAAGTGGGTTGTCCGCCAAGTCTTCGACTGGTTTGCCCGAGAGGTTGCCGCGACTGACAAAGATGCGACCTTTGTCGCCTTCGATCAGCACGCCGTTGCGGGTGTCGTTGCGAATGATCATTTCAGTGCCGCCAGGATAAGCGACGTTGAATTGAAACGCGGTCGCTGTGTTGTAGCGATCGATCTGGACCGGTTTGCCATCTTTGTATTCGACGGGGTGTTGAGCTGAGCCACCGATCGAAACAGGGCCTTCGGTTTGACCGTTCAGCTTCAATGCCCAGTTACAGATGTCGACGTGGTGAGCACCCCAGTCGGTCAGCTTGCCGCCGGAGTATTCGTACCACCAACGGAATTCGTAGTGACCGTTGGACTTCTTGCCATTTTCCGAACGGCGATAGTCCACCTTCGGTGCTGGGCCAAGCCACAGGTCCCAATCCAACGCCTCGGGTGACGACGCGACGGGCAAGGCTTCGCTGGTGGGAGCACCACCGATGGCCGCCTGCACGCGATGAATCTTGCCGAGACGTCCTTCGTTCACGATCGCCATTGCTTTGACGAACTTGTCGAACGTGCTGCGCTGTTGCGTGCCGACTTGAACGATTCGCCCGGTCTCTTTTTGGACCTTGCGAATCAACTTGCCTTCATCAACGGTCAACGTCAGTGGCTTTTCGCAGTAGACGTCTTTGCCGGCATACAAGGCTTCGATCAAAGGCTTGGTGTGCCAGTGATCCGGTGTTGCGATGTGGACGACTTTGATGTCGTCACGTTCCAACACCTTTCGATAATCCGAATGCATGGCGGCTTTACCACCACTGAATTGGTCGTTGGCTTGTTGAGCGCGACTGGAATCGGCATCCGCGATGGCGACCAAGTTCAGCCACTGTTTGGCGGAGTTAAGGTTTCCGCGCCCCATGCCGCCCGCGCCGATCAAACCGATGTTGATCTTGTCGTCGGCGATTTCGTCGGCCAGCGAACGAGGCGACCAAGCGAAGTAAGGCGTCATGGCCGCGGCACCCGCGGCCGCTTTCAAAACCGTTCGACGGTTTGTGGTAGCGGTTTCACGTTTGGAAGGATTCTGGTTCAAGGTGGGACCTCAATGGGAGGGAAAGGGCAGGGAAGAAATGCGGGGCCAATCCCGCGGGCGAACGATGAGACACGCCAGACGCGTCCTCAGATGCCGCTTCTTTTAGCAAACAATTGGTGCAGTATACTCGAACGTGTCGATCAAAATCGAGCCAACTGGATTCCGTGGCAATCGATGAAATACCACGGAAACGGGCTGTTTTGTCGGGTCGAAATGCGGTGAACAACCGATTTCGCGTCCGTGGCGAGAACCTGGATTGCTTCGCCATTAAGATGAGAACGTGTCGGCCGATCCACCGAAATGAGCTGGTTTGCGAGTGGGACTCGGACAATGCGACTGGACTTTTGACAACGAATTTGGTCGCCTGAATGGCACCAAAGATTCAACGCCCCAATTGATTGAGATACCGATGTACCTCCGTATGGCCAAACGATTCGCGATGGAAACCGATAAACGGTTGCTCGCCAAAGCAGTCTGGGCACTCGGTGTGAAAGGGTTGCGAAGCGTTCATCGTCACAAACGACGGCTCAAACGCGGCGAGTTCTTTCCGCCGTTCTTGTATCTGTCGGTGATCAACAGTTGCAACCTGCGCTGCCAAGGTTGCTGGGTCGATGTCGGCGCTAAGCAACACAAGATCGAACTGGACGCTGCCAATCGAACGATCGAGCAAGCCAAGGCGATGGGCAACAGCTTCTTTGGCATCTTGGGCGGCGAACCCTTCATGCACAAAGATTTGCTGGACTTGTTCGAGGCTCATCCGGACGTTTACTTCCAAGTCTTCACCAACGGCCACTTCATCACCGATGAAGTCGCCGCGAGACTTCGCAAGTGCGGCAACGTCACGCCGCTGATCAGCGTGGAAGGATCCGAGATCATCAGCGATACGCGGCGCGGCCGTGATGGCGTTTTGAATCAAACCATCGCCGGCATCGAAGCCGCGGTTCGAAACAAATTGCTGGTCGGTGTTTGCACCAGCGTTTGTAAATCCAACATCGACGATTTGGTCCGCGACAAGTGGGTCGATCGATTGATCGAGATGGGTGTGATGTACACATGGTTCCACATCTATCGGCCCGTTGGTCCTGAACCCAATCCGCAGTTGGCGTTGTCCAGCGAAGAGCAACGACGTGTGCGTCAATTCGTTGTCGACACGCGAGCGACCAAGCCAATCATTGTCATCGATGCCTATCACGACGATGCCGGCAATGCGTTGTGTCCGGCGGTCACCGGGTTCACGCATCACGTGGGACCTTGGGGCGACATTGAACCGTGTCCCGTGATTCAGTTGGCGACGGAATCGATCCACGACAGCAAACCGCTCAAAGAAACCTTCAACGAGTCTGGCTTCCTTCGTGACTTCCGCGAACTAACGGCCCAGAACACTCGCGGATGTGTGATCATGGAACGGCCTGATCTGTTGCTCGAATTGGCTGACAAGCACGGGGCCCGTGACACGACGGCTCGCGGCAAGGTGATGGAGGAACTTCGCAACGTCGAACCGCGACGCAGTCAGTATCAACCGGGAGATGAGATTCCCGAACGCAGCTTTGTTTATCGTTGGGCAAAGAAGTATGCGTTCAACGACTTCGGCACATATGGCAAACACTATCAAGAAAGCCAGTATCAAGATCCGGATCAGCAACCGCCGAAGTCGTCGGCGAGGCAGGCTGATTCGCAGTTGCCAGTGCTGAACTGATCCATGATTGTTCCGGAGTACTGGGCGGAAGCGAGCGAACGCATTGTCGGGGCGAAAACCAAACGGCAAGTCAAACGTTTTGGTTGGTCCGACGTCAGTGTCGAAGAGGCGCAGCAGCACGCCAACCAACGTGTTGCGGACGCCATCGCTGAAATCAAACGCGGCGAGATGTTGCCGTTCACCGAGCCCAAGGTCGCCTACAACGGCGCCGATGGATTGCCGATTCGCGAAGAGATCATTGACCGTCGCGGCGACGCTGTGCTGACTCGCAATGCCTATGGCGCGTTGTGCTTGAACACGCCCGACGTCCTGTTCGCCGATGTCGATGTTCCGCGATCGAGTGGCTGCATGACCTACGTGATCGCATACGTCATCAGTGTCGGGGTGCTGTCACTCGTGGCCCATCAAATGGACATCACCAACCCGATCTTCTTGGTGCTGTTCTTGTCGATGCTGTCAGCGGCACTGTTTGGCAGCATGATCGAAACGGTTCGCCGCCGGGTAAGCGGCACGCCTCAAACGATCGCACGCAAACGAATCGCATCCTTTGCGAAATCGCATCCCGAATGGACGCTTCGTTTGTACGAGACCCCAATGGGTTTTCGGGTGTTGGTCACTCACGCCACGTTTGATCCACGTGGAGCGGAAGCACTGGACTTCTTTGATCGAATCAAAGCCGACCCGGTCTACGTGCGGATGTGTTTCAACCAGAATTGCTTCCGCGCGCGAGTGTCACCCAAGCCGTGGCGGGTTGGGATGAGCGAACACATGAAGCCGCGACCCGGTGTTTGGCCGATTGCTCCCGAAAGGCTGCCCGCACGTGAGGCTTGGGTGAAGCAATACGATCAAGCTCGCCAACAACACGCGGCGTGTCGCTACGTGGATTCGTTTGGCAACGGACGCCCATGCCGAGAAGCCAACGAAGTCCAACGTTGGCATGATGAGCTATCGGCCGCCAACCAAGATTGGCCGACGGCTTAGAAGCTTCGCTAGGTCGCTTCCGAGTTTCGTAGCCGGATTCGCCAGAACTCGGTGATCGCGAAATATTGGGAGTCACACCGTGTGTCACCGGAGGACTCCCGCCCTTCCGCTATTTTTGATAGCGCGGTGAAGAAGTGCCCGCGACCATTTTCGGTTCTTAGTTGCGGCGAGCTTCGTTCTGGCCTTCGGCCATTTGAGGTGGTCCGTTGTAATTGTCGCGGAAGACTTTCCAGTCGGACGGTGGTTCTTGATCGATGAAGCTTTGCAAGAAGAACTTCTGCAAGCTGGCCTGGATGGAGTTTCGTTTGACGTTTGTGAACTCGTAGTGGTCAAACTTCGGTTGTGTTTTTTCGTTGAAGTTGGGAGCGTACATGATCAACGCTTGCGGCAAGAACGTTTTGGCGTCCAATGCGATTTGCACAACCTTGTACTGAGCACGGTCTGCTTGGTGCTTCGGGTACGCAGCGATCAGGATCAGGCCTGGATTGTTCGACTGCATCGGTTGGACCCAGTATCGCTGTTTGATCTGTTGCGCATCCGCATTGAACACAAACGGTAGCGGGCTTTCGATGATGCGTTGTCCCTGCATGTTTGGCGGCAGCTGTTGGATCTTGCACTGCTTGGTCGCATGGTCGAACTCTTTCAGTTCGGTGCCGGTGCAAACCCAATGTTCGCCGAACAGGCCTGGTTTGGCCGAGTACTTGGGTTGTCCCTTTTCGTCCTTGCCGTCGTAGCTGACGACTGCTTTGACATGGAACAATCCTTTGTCGGGATTGGCGTATTTGATGACGCCTTCGGCTTTGTTGGCGTAGTCGCCCTTGGGTGCGGCGAAGAGATCATAGTGCCAGCGTTTGAAGTCGCACTCAAGTGTCTTGGTGCCTTTGCTTTGTTGTTCCCAGGCCGCCAGAATTTGATCGAGACGTTGTTGCTCGGCAGCACTGAGCGGTGCAAAGGGTGCCGCGTTTGCATTCGCGGGTGCGGCAGCTCGGCCTTGCGCAGCCACCGGTTGAGCGGTTGTGACCACAGAACCAGCCACGCCAACCAAAACCGTGAGGAACGCTGCACTTGTGGAGAACGGACGGCGAAACACCGAAAAATTCAAACGCATCATCCTTGACGCTCGTAACAAATAGGGAGGCGGACCAACGGGTCAATCGGATTGGCCGGTCAATTGAACGGGGACCGACTGGATCAGTGGAATCTGATTCGCCGAGCCTATCTGAATGAACCAAACGATCGAAAGGCCGAAAAACGGTGTTTTCGACCGCACTGCGAAGCCAAAACAAACTCTATGGAGGCAAATCGGGGGCCTGACTCCTCGAAATGAAGCTTTTCGGGGTGTTTCATTCGCCTAAGTTGCCTAAAATAGTATGCCCTGCCTTGGTGAATCCAACGTCAGTTTTCTGGCTCCCACCCCCACGGGTTCACATCCTTTCCTTCCTATTGAAAACATGCGACGCATTCCAAATTTGGTACGCGCCTCCGCCATCTGCTGCTCGGGAATTTTCACCCGCGTGGGAATGAGCTCTTGGATCGGTGCGGCCGCATCGTTCGCTTTGCTAGCTTGCATGGCTCAACCGACTTCGGCCGCCGAAAACAGCACGCTTGATACCGTGATCGCTGAAGATCCGATTCTCTCCGCGGGACTGAAGATCTATTCCAAGCAGTGCTTGGAATGTCACGGCGACAAAGGTGTCGGAACGGAAGACTACTACCCCGATGCATTGGTGGGTGATGGTTCCATCGGCGAGCTGACCGAAATCATCGTCGACACGATGCCAGAAGAAGATCCCGATCTCTGTGTTGGCGAAGACGCTGCTGCGGTGGCCGCTTACATCCATCATGCGTTCTACAGCGAAGCGGCGCAGATTCGGAATCGTCCGCCGCGTCAATCATTGCAACGCTTGACCGGGGCACAGTTCCGTCAAAGCCTGTCGGACTTGTATGCCAAGTTTGCCGGCTTGCAACAAACGACTTGGGAAAAGCACCAGTCGGAACATGGTTTGTCGGTCGAGATTTACACCGGCAAAGGTCGGAAAAAAGAGGACCGAAAGATCGAACGAGTTGACCCGGTCGTCGATTTTGAATTTGGCAAGGAAGGACCTGGTGAAGAAGTTCCTTGGGACGAGTTCCATGCTCACTGGGATGGTGGATTGCGCGTCGAGCAAACGGGTCGCTATGAAATCATTGTTCGCAGCAAGACTTCCTTCACCATGGATTTTGGTCACGACTCAAATCAGCTGATCGACAACCATGTTCAGTCGGAAGGTCGTGATGAGTTTCGCCGCACGCTGATGTTGACTGGCGGTCGCGTCTACCCACTGAAGATCGATTTCAATCAACGCAAACGAAAAGGTGAAACGCCGCCAGCGAGCATTTCGTTGTCGTGGGTCCCGCCTGGTGGAGTGGAGCAAATCATTCCCGCCTCGGCGTTGGTTCCAGGTTGGAATCCGCCGGCGTTTCAGATGTCCACCAGAATGCCGCCCGATGACAGCAGCTACGGATTTGAGCGTGGGATCTCTGTTGATGTTGCTTGGGACACCGCCGTCACGGATGCTTCGATCGAGTTTGCTAACTCGATGCGAGACCATTTGTGGCATGATTTTGCTCGCAAGAACCGAAAAGACAATCGCTCGCGAGAGGAGAAGCTGAAGGGATTTTTGCTCGACTTCGTCACCGTCGCTCACCGCGGAAGTGAAGAAGCGGTCCAGCCCGAACGCATCGTGGTTCCAGCCATGGAAGCTTTCGAGGACGAAACGGATATCATCAAATCAGTCGTGTTGATGACGCTGAAATCACCTCGTTTCTTGTACCCGAGTCTTGATGCCGATCGAACGGTTTCGCAACAAGCGGGCAATCGCTTGGCATTGGTTTTGCACGATTCTCTGCCATCCGAAAGTTGGATGCTGACGCAAATCAAAAAAGATCAGTTGAAGAACGAACGATCGATTCGGCAGGCTGCCGAGCGGATGCTCGATGACGCTCGTACCCGAGTGAAGCTGAAGCAAATGCTCTATCACTGGATGGAGCTTGGTCCCGAGGACGACCTTCGCAAAGACGATGAAAAGTATCCCGGTTTCAGCGAAGAGTTGATCGCGGATTTGCGGAGCTCGTTGGATCGATTCCTGGATGAAACGGTTTGGAGCGAAACCAGTGACTTCCGGCAATTGCTGGGGGCTGACTGGGCGTTCACGAACCAGCGTTTGACGGAATTCTACGGGGACGCTTGGAAACCAGCCGAAACCGATGGCGAGAAGGCGGATGACAAACGTGGATCAGACGAGTGGACACAGACCATTCGCGAACCGAACATTCATGTGGGTGTGCTGACACATCCGTTGGTGATGGCTCGATTGTCCTACCATGCGGCGACGTCGCCGATCCATCGCGGCGTGTTTCTGATTCGCCACGTGATGGGACGGACTCTGCGCCCACCCAACGAAGCGTTCTCGCCGCTCAGTCCCGACTTGCATCCCGATTTGACGACTCGCGAACGTGTCGCATTGCAGACAAGTCCCGAGAGTTGCCAAATTTGTCACTCGCGAATCAACCCGTTGGGCTTCGCGCTCGAGCATTTTGATGCGGTGGGCAGATTCCGGGACAAGGACATGAACAAGAAAGTCAACGCGGCTGGCAGTTATCTGACTCGCGATGACGAACGAATCAATTTCGAAGGGGCTCGTGGATTGGCCGAAGTGGCCATCGCGAATCCGGACACGCATCGAGCCTTTGTGACTCGGATGTTCCAGTACTTTGTGAAGCAACCGGTGGCCTCTTATGGCGCCCATCGCTTAGATGAATTGACGGAATCATTTCGGCAATCGGATTTCAACATCAAGAAGTTGTTGGTCGACATTGCCGTGATTGCGGCGAGTGACGTGTTGCCTGAGTCAGAGTCGAAGAAGAACCAACCCAAGAACAACCAAACGGCGGGAGCTTGAAATGAATATGGAACCCATCGCGCAGCGTAAACCATCGAAACGTCTTTCACGTCGTCGGTTCTTGAAACGCACCGGTATCAGTGCTGCGGCGTTGAACTTCACGATGAACCTGCCCAGCTTGGCTTTGGCGGCCGATGCCACGCCGCGTCAGCGATTGATCATCGTCTTCAGCCCCAACGGCGTGATCCCGGATCACTTTTGGCCAAAGGGTGACGAAGAGAAGTTGGAATTCAAGCGGATCTTGAAACCACTCGAACCGTTCGCGGACCAAACGCTGACGATCAAGGGTTTGTGTAATCAAATCCAAGGTGACGGCGACGGGCACATGCGCGGCATGGGTTGCTTGCTGACCGGCATCGAGTTGTTCCCCGGTGACATCCAAGGCGGCAGCGACACGCCCGCGGGATGGTCGATGGGTATCAGCATTGACCAATTTCTCAAGAATCAACTGCAAGCGGATCCATCGACGCGAACACGATTTGGTTCGTTGGAATTCGGTGTGATGGTTCCCGATCGAGCCGACACTTGGACTCGCATGTCTTACGCGGGAGCCAACCAGCCGGTCGCTCCGATCGACGATCCTTACAAGATGTTCGACAAACTCTACGGCCAAGCCAAGAACCGTGAGTTGCTGGCGAGTGTCTTGGACGATTTGACTGACGACTTCAAGAAAATCGAGTCGATGGTCAGCATGGAAGATCGGCACTTGTTGCAGCAGCACGTCGAGTTGGTTCGCAAGGTCGAAAAGGACCTGAAGATCGAACTGGAAGCCAGCACCAAGTCGGTCGGCCACGCGGTTCCTGAATTGACGCCCAACGTCGAAGTCCAAAACGACAACATGCCCGAGATCACTCGGATGCAAATGGAGTTGTTGGTCAGTTCGATGGCGGCCGATTTCGCTCGCGTGGCAACGTTCCAAATCACCAACAGTGTTGGCCAGCCTCGCATGCGTTGGTTGGACATCGACGAAGGACACCACGGACTGTCGCACGAGCCCGATTCGAACGAAGACGCATACGAGAAGCTGATTCGAATCAACACTTGGTACTGCGAACAAATCGCTCACTTGGCCAAACGTTTGCAGGACACACCCGAGCCCGGTGGCAGCGGATCGATGCTGGACAACACCACCATCATCTGGACCAATGAGCTTGGCAAAGGCAACTCGCACACCCGAAACGACATCCCGTTTGTATGTGTCGGTGGTGGCTTGGGACTGCGAACCGGTCGAGCCAAGGACTACGGCAAGGTTTCTCACAACCGATTCTTGCTGACGATTGCCGAGCAGATGGGTTTCGCTCAAAAAACGTTCGGAAACCCCGACTTCTGCGGCGATGGTTCGCTGTCCGGACTCGTGTGATTTCGAGATCCTTCGCGATGCAGGGAAAGCAATTGCGGTGGTGTGGACTGGATCGACTGGTAGAGTTTCAGCGATCCAGTAGCCTTCCTTCGCACCGTTTGCTTCCATGAGATTTTCGCGTGACATTTGATCTGACGTTCGACAATCGATTCACGCGAGATTTGCCCGCGGACGCGGAGCCGCGAAATTTCACTCGCCAAGTCCACCAGGCGGGTTTTTCGCGAGTGCAACCGACGCCGGTGTCGGCTCCGAAATGGGTGGCCGGGTCCAAAGAAGTCGCGGACCTGATTGGTTTGGACCCCAAGTGGTTGGGATCGTCTGAGCTGACCGAGGTGTTGGCCGGTAACGCTCTGACCGATGGCATGGATCCCTTTGCGATGTGCTACGGCGGTCATCAGTTTGGAAACTGGGCCGGGCAACTGGGTGACGGACGTGCGATCAATCTTGGCGAAGTGGTCACCGCGGATGAGAAGCACTGGACGTTGCAGCTCAAGGGTGCCGGGCTGACGCCGTACTCTCGGACCGCCGATGGTTTGGCGGTTCTGCGATCGAGCGTTCGTGAGTTTCTTTGCAGCGAAGCGATGCACCACTTGGGCGTTCCGACCACGCGCGCTCTCAGTTTGGTGCTGACCGGTGAGAAGGTGCTTCGCGACATGTTCTACGACGGGCACCCCGAACATGAACTGGGTGCTGTGGTGTGCCGAGTCGCACCGTCGTTCATCCGGTTTGGCAACTTTGAGATCTTCGCGTCGCGGGAAGACACTGAAACGTTGCAAACGTTGGTGGAACACACGATTCGATCGGAGTTCCCGCACTTGCTCTCCGGGGATGGGCCAGATACTGAGATTGGCCCCGACGTGATTGCGGCGATGTTCGAAGAGGTCTGCCGGACGACCGCGGAGATGGTGGTGCACTGGATGCGAGTCGGTTTTGTCCATGGTGTCATGAACACCGACAATATGTCGATTCTTGGGCTGACGATTGACTACGGACCGTACGGTTGGCTGGAGGATTACGATCCCGACTGGACACCGAACACCACCGACGCGCAAGGTCGAAGGTATCGTTACGCGCATCAGCCTCAGATCGCCCAGTGGAACTTGGTGGCTTTGGCCAACGCTTTGGTTCCATTGGTCAAGGAAGCGGAACCGCTGCAGCGTGGGATCGCGGTTTACGTCGAGGAGTTCCAAAAGAGTTGGCACTCGATGATGGCTGGCAAGCTGGGGCTGTCGAAGTACGAAAGTGAAACCGATGACGAGTTGGTCGACTCGTTGTTGACGTTGTTGCAGTTGGCTGAAACCGACATGACGATTTTCTATCGCCGGTTGGCGGACATTGAACTTGGGACGCGAGAGCAACCGGTCGCTTTGGAACTGGCGGTTGTGCTAAATCATCTTTCGGAGGCTCACTACGTTGCCGATGAGGTCACGGAAGAATACAAGCAGGCGTTGATGGATTGGATGCGTTCCTATCAATCGCGTGTTTTGGCGGACGACGGTTTTCCTGCCGACGATTCGCAGCGGCGGCAGCGCATGAACGTGGTGAATCCGAAGTACGTTTTGCGGAACTACTTGGCTCAGTTGGCAATCGATGCGTGCGACAAAGGCGATGACTCGATGGTGTCTGAGTTGCTGGATGTGCTTCGACGTCCGTACGACGATCAGCCCGGCAAAGAACGTTTTGCTGAAAAGCGACCGGAGTGGGCGCGTCACCGTCCGGGTTGTTCGATGTTGTCGTGCAGTTCATAACCTATCTTCGGATTGGTTCGAGCCGCGCACATCGATGGACATACACTTCTCATGCGAATTCTGTTAACGAATGATGATGGCGTTCATGCCCCGGGTTTGGCGGCACTTCGTCAGCAACTGCGTCACTTGGGCGAAGTCATCACGGTTGCTCCGGCAACGGAACAAAGTGGCGTCGGTCATTCGATCACTTATTTGACGCCTTTGGTTCCAAAATCCATCCACCGCGATGGCGTTCATTGGGCGTGGGCGGTCGAAGGTTCGCCGGCTGATTGTGTGAAGCTTTCGCTCGCGGAATTGTTTGTTGACGAGCCGATCGATTTGGTTGTCAGCGGCATCAACAATGGGCTGAACGCGGGCATCAATGTGCTGTACTCCGGCACGGTCGCGGCTGCGATCGAAGGAGCTTTCTTTGGCGTGACCAGCGTCGCCGTGTCGTTGGAGAATTCCGACGACAACGACTTCGATGCGGCTGCGGTGATTGCTCGAAACGTCATTGGCGAAATCGTTCGTCATGATGAGTCTCGAGGTGGGTTGTTCAATTTGAATGTTCCCACGGCTGCAACGGAATCGGCGAGCGAAGTGAAGGTCGTGCCGATGGGATTGGCGCAGTACGGACGACGCTATGAAAAGCGTCAGGATCCTGGTGGACGTGATTACTATTGGGCGTTGTGGACACAACCCGACAAGCCACCGGCGGAAATGAGCGATGTGACCCAGCTTCGAGAGGGGTGTGTGACGTTAACCCCCCTTCATTTCAACTTGACTCGAGATGAACTTCTCGACGAGATGAAGGAGTGGGATTTGCGTCCGTGATTCCACTCAATTCGATTTGCGCGTCTCGATTTGAATTGGCTGGCTCGTAGAATGTTTTCGCGAGGCGGGACGAATGAGACCGGAACGCAGCTTTTCTATTTGAGCCGGATGCATGCAGAAGTCTTCCCGACGCCTTCGCGTTGAAAACCTAGAACATCGACGACTGTTGGCCGCTGATTCGATGATCGGTCCCCAGTACCCGGATGCTTGGGGCGCGGTTGCGTTGGACTCCGCGATGGCGGCGGCGGAGGACGTTTCCACGCAAGATGTTTCGGGACGAGAAGCGGAGGGCGAAAGTGTCCTCAAAGTCCGGCTGGATTTTTCGTTGGACAGCAGCAATTTCTTCACGACTCGTTACCCGCAAGCCAAAGCGGCGATGCAGGAGGCGGTGGACGAAGTCGTGGCCCGGTTCAACGACACATTGGCCGCGGTCAATCCGCCGAGCCGTTCGCAAATTCAATGGCAGCCCGCGGTTTTGGATCCACGCACGGGCGGTCTGACGGCGTTGCCCACATCGTTTCGGGCCGCGGCCAATGAGATTGTCGTCTACGTTCGCGGCAACAACCTGACCGGGTTGACTCGTGGTTTGGGCGGCTACAACACATTTGGCGTCGGTTACAACTGCCCCGATCAAGCTTGTGTCAATGAAGCCAACGCGTTCATCAGCAATTTGACGACTCGAGGTGAGACGGGTGCGGGCGCCTCCACACCCAGTGATTTCGCACCGGTGGTGGGTGCGATCACGATTGATACGCGAAGCGAAGTGGATTGGAACTTCGGAGCGGTTGATACTGGCGAACCAGGCCAGTCGGACTTCCGCGCGGTGGTGGCTCACGAGTTTGCTCATGTCTTGGGATTTGGAACCGCACCATCGTTCACTCGTTATGTTTCCGGCGGTCGTTTTTCTGGACCCCAAGCCAACGCGGTCTTTCCCGGCTCGGCAAACATTCCGCTCAACGGCACCAGTCACTTGGCGGACTCGGTTCTCGACGTGGTGCCCACCACGATGACGGCTCGCTTTGATGGGACACTCAGCGAACTCGATTTCGCGATTTTGGATGACATCGGTTGGGAGCTTACACCGGACACCAGGCCGACCGTTCAGATCACAACACTCGAACAAACGGTTCCTGAATCCGAGGGGACTGTGGTGCTCAGTGCGACTCTATCGGCGACACCTTCGCAGAACATTTCAGTCCCGGTGGTGATTTCGGGGACGGCGTCGGTGAATTCCGACTACACGGTCACGCCCGCCACATTCAACTTCGCATCTGGCCAGCGCACGGCAACGATGACCGTGAATGTTGTCGACAATGCAGTCAACGAAGGTCTCGAATCATTGACGGTTCGTTTGGTGGATTCGAGTGTCGCCAAGCTGGGAGCGGAGGCGGAAGCACTGGTCGTCATTTTGGACGACGATGGATCCCCGGTCGGACAAACGCAGCTGAACCAGCCAGAATTCAGTAGCACCGCGATCACAGTTCCTGGGAACAACCAGCCAGTTGCGTATTTGTTTCGTGCTTCTGCGAACACGACATTGCGAGTGACCAAGGTCGGAGCAACAGCACCATTGGAAGCGTTCTTCGTGCTCAACGAAGATCTCGAACCGATCGGTCAATACGACGGTGCCGGCGATTTGTCCGTGACTTTGTCCGCCAACCAGAACTACGTGTTGCGATTCGAAGCTCGGTCGGCAGCCGCGCAATATCAAATTGCATCGACCGCCGGTTTTCAGGTCATCAACAACGACAGCCCCACCAACGTTTTGCAACCATCGGACGTGACGGGGGATGGCGAAGTTTCGGCCTTGGACGCATTGCGAGTGATCAATGCGTTGAATGCGGCCGATGCATCCGAGATCAACGTTAATAACGAAGTGTTGGAAGAAGGGAATTACTACGACGTTACCGGAGATGGGACGGTGACATCCCTCGACGCTCTGCGAGTCATCAACACGTTGTCCGGTCCAACTTCCGCGAATTCTGAGACTGGTGTCGCCAGTGCATCGGCCGCCGCGTTTGCGGCGGACGAGACGAGTGCAGACGAGACCGACTCGGAAGGTTCGAGTGAGAGTGGATTTGTTCCTGCCGTGGTGTCAGTCCTTCTGGATGATCACGATCACGACGATGAGCTGTCGCATGATGACACTCATCACGAAGAAGAAACCGAATCTTCATCCAGTGTTCTCGCACCATCCTTGGTTGACTCGGTCTTCGTCGAATACGGAGCAAGTTGCTTAGCTTGAGCCGCGGTTTCGAGCTGTTGTGGATGCGTTAGACTCACGCCGACGGCTCGCTGGATCTTCTTTGGATCGAAATCCGCTTCATCCAATTCGGAGAGCCAATTCCGTTACAAGCCAAGGTATTTGCGATGCAAGTCAAAGATGCGATCCGATCAACGATGAATTTGAGTGACATGGTCTTTCGAGGCTATCTCGGTGACCTCGAAGATTCGGACCTGATGCGTCGTCCCGGAACAGGTTGCAATCACTTGGCTTGGCAAATCGGCCACTTGGTGGTCGCAGAAGTGATGATGCTGGGCGGGATGTTTCCGGAGTTCAAAACGGAATTGCCCGAAGGCTTTGAAGAAACCCACCACAAAGACAACGTGGATTGTGAAGACCCATCAAAGTTCAACACGCTGGCTGAATACTTGGAACTGATGACCAAGGTTCGTGCGAACACGTTGGCGGCACTCGAAGCGATGGATGAATCCAAACTCGATGATCCAGCTCCTGAGCAGATGCGAGCTTTCTGCCCAACCGTCGGCGACATGATGATTCTGATCGGGACTCACCCAATGATGCACGCCGGACAAGTCGTCCCTGTTCGCCGAGAATGTGGCAAACCCGTGATGTTCTGAGTGCTGGTTCGAACGCTACGACAACTCAGCAGGAAGTCATCCAGGCACAAAAAAGCCGGAGCAGCTTGATGGCTGCTCCGGCTGAATCAGGTAGCCCATCGCTTATCGGACTGTTGATTTAATGAGCCGTACCGCGTTAGCGGCGGTTGATCAGACGCCAACCGGGGCTAATACCCATCGGCTAATTGTTGTCATTCGATATACGATTAAATCAACAGGCTGTTATGCGAAGGACGCGGTTTGGACGGACGTTCTACTTCTTCTTGCGAGGTTTTTTGGGGTCCAGGTTCTGATCCAATTGCTCCTCGCTGACGGTGGATTCAATTCCATTTTCAGGAATATTTCCCTTCGCAGTCCAAACCAACGCGTTGAGCACGACTTTGCGATAGTCGTCGATGCCCCAGTTGTCGTGAAAGTGCCCGCCGGTGAATCCGAATCCGCGACCGCCATCGGAACGTTCGACCACCCACATCATTGCCTCAGCGCGACCCGCCGATGCTTGGATGTGATCGTAAGGGCCTCGTGGGTAAACGTAGGGGCCATCACGAACATCGTCGGATGGTTTGGCCAATAAGATTGGCTGGAATTGAACGCCGTCGATTTCCTTGGCTTGGTTGCCAGCCATTCCTGACAAGAATCGCATGTTGAAGTACCACTCGTCATTGGCTTGGAACGGTTGGACACCGCTGGTGACGGGGTGATCGGGGAAGACCGCGAAAGTGGGTTCCCAGATTGGGTTGCATGAGAATTGATTTTCGTAGTGACCGCCGATCCATCGCGTCATTTCCTCACCGGCTTGATCGGCGACGACTTCCACGCCGTAGTGCATGAATCCGAGGCCAACTCCGTTCTCGACCCATTCGTCGATCATCTTCAGGCGACGACCGTCCTCTTGGACGATTTCGTGGCGACCGCCTCCGTCCATGTAAAACACGACTGCGTTCGCGTTCTCGAAGATGGCCTCGTCTTTGGGCCATCCGTTGAGGACCACTTCGACGTCCAAGTCCTCAACATCCTTGAGCGAATCAGCCAGCAGTTGCACGCCCGCGTTGAACTCGTGCATTCGAGGCGGGTGGGAAGGTTTGCCGGCGACCAAAACAAGCTTTTGAGTTTCTGCTTGGCTGGTTTGGGGAACAATCGCTGCGGTGATGAACAGCAAAAACAGGGCGGGGACGAGATGTAAACGGCAGAGGTTCAAGGTGTTCACTCGGAGTGCGGGAGGGTCGGAAGGTGGGAACCCTCAGTATAACTCACTGTCCGATTCAGCGTTCCGGGTTTCGGATCGGGGCAGTTGCTTGTTCTGGGCGAAAAGGCCCGGCTGATCAGAGCATCATGCCTGCGATGGCTCCGGTCATGCAGCACGCCAGCAATCCACCGAACATTGCTCGCAGACCCAGAGAAGCGAGGTCGGACTTTCGTTCCGGGGCTAGCCCACCGATGCCGCCGACCTGGATACCGATCGCTGCGAAATTGCTGAATCCTGCCAGGGCATACGTCAACACCGTCGCGGTGCGGGCGCTGATCGTTGGCTCCTCCGACTGAACGATCTGGCCGAGTTGTTGATAAGCAATGAATTCATTGGCGACGGTTTTGAGCCCAATCAGTTCGCCCGCCGCTCGACATTCCGAGGCTGGAATGCCCAGCAACCAAGCCAGTGGCCAGCATGCGTATCCCAGGATCACACCGAGGGTAACTCGGGGTTCATCGTTCGAGTTGACCCAACCAAACGTCGTGCACATGCCGCCGAGTAGGAGATCAATCAGGGCGATGAGAGCGAGGAAGGCGATCAACATCGCGCCCACATTGAGTGCCAGTTTCAATCCATCGCTGGCACCTTCGACCGCGGCTCCGATGACATTCACATGCGTTCGCTCGATCTTCAGCGTCATCGCATCGTCGTCAGGATTCTGTTTGTCGCCCGAACGCTCGGCATCTGGTTCTACGGGCGTGTCCGGAACCATGACTTTCGCGATCAAGAGTGCCGCTGGGGCGCTAATGATCGACGCGGTCAGAAGGTGGCTGATGTCCACGCCCATTTTCGCGTACGCACCCAGCAAGCCTCCCGTCACGGTGGCGAATCCACCAGTCATCATCGCGCACAGTTCACTGCGGCTCATCTTGGACAGGTAGGGACGGACGACCAAGGGAGCCTCGGTGTGACCGACGAAGACGTTTGCCGCCGCGGCCAATGTTTCGGGGCCGCTGGTTTTCAGTGAGAACTTCATCACCCAGGCCATCACCCAGACGATGCGTTGCATCACACCGAGGTGATACAGCACGCTCATCAGGGAGGAAAAGAAGATCACCGTCGGCAACACTCCAAACGCGAAAGTTGCCAGCAGTGAATCACTCAAGGGATTGTCCGGCCCGGTCGAAAACAGAAAGCCAGAACCCGCGTCGACGGTGCTCATCAGCGTTTGAAAACCATCGCCGATGTGTTTGAATGTTTGACGTCCCAAATCCGTTTGTAAAACCAACACGGCGAGCGTGAATTGCAGCAGCAGCCCACCAATCACGATCCTCCAGGGAAACCGACGACGATCGGTGCTGATTGACCATGCCATCGCCACGAACACGACGATGCCCAGGACGCACACCATTCGTGGAAAGATCTCGTTCAACTGTGACACCTGGCTCAGATACGTGGTCTGCGATCAACATCGCCCGTGATAAACTTCGTCGTCGATCATATCATCCAGAATGACGGTCCTCGGATGCGAAAGATTCAGAGTCCCGCCCGATCACTCCCCATCTCATGCGAAGTTGATGAGCAACTACGACGAAGTCCCTTATCCTGATTTCATTCACCCGGCGACTCATCCGGGCAACATGGCCGCGATTGCTCGGTTGCACGGTGTGAATGCACCTCCACCTGAATCATGTCGTGTTCTCGAACTCGCGTGTGGTCCTGGCGGCAATCTGATTTCGTTGGCAAGTCTCTTGCCCCTTAGCCAGTTTGAAGGGATCGATTTGTCGGCGGGTCACGTAAAAACTGGCAACACGATGATCGGGAAGCTCGGTCTCACCAACATCCAGCTGCATCACGGCAGGATCGAAGACTGGATGACGGAAGCCGAAAGTGATGAGGACCGATTCGATTACATCATCGCGCACGGCGTGTATTCCTGGGTGCCTGAAGAAGCCAGGCAGGCGATCCTGGCGATTTGCCAAACGCGGTTGTCTGCCAACGGCGTCGCGCTGATTAGCTACAACACCTATCCGGGATGGCATCAGCGTCAAATGGCTCGTGACATCATGCGATATCACGCCGAAGGCATCGAGGATCCGCAAACGCGACTGCGACATGGCAAAGCCTTGCTCAGTTCGGTTGCCCAAAACGTACCGCAAGGGTCCGCGTACCGCGTGGCTTTGGAGGAAGAGCTGAAAGCATTGGAGCAAGCCAACGAGGCGTATATCTATCACGAGCAATTCGAAGACACCAACCGGCCTCGCTACTTTCACGAATTCGCGGCCGAAGCCGGCACACACTGTTTGCAAACCATCGCCGAAGCGGACTGGGGCGATTCGACCTACGAACAAGTTCGTCCCGACGTTGCGTCCGCGCTCGCGTCGCTGCCGAAAATCCGACGCGCACAGACTTTGGACTTCTTTCGGAGACGAACGTTTCGGCAGACCTTGCTTTGTCATCAATCGGTTGCCGTTAGCGAGCAATTGCAGGCTTCTGCGATGGAGTCGATGCACTTTGTGACGTCATCAAATCTGCAGGGAGATCAGATCACCGGTTCGAATGGATTGAGCGGGACGGTTGATCATCCCGCGACTCAACAAGCGATTCAGCACCTGGTCAGTCAGTACCCGACATCGATGAGTTTCGAGGAACTTTGCTCGGTCGGCGAATCTCAAGAGCCTGTCGCGCTCGCAACTTTGAAAGCCGATTTGTTCAATCTTGTATGCGTGGGATTGGTGTCCGTTAGTGCGTCACCGACTGAGGCTTGCCGCGAAGTCTCCTCGCACCCGCGCGCAACGGATCTTTCGCGAGAACAAGTGTTGCTTGGCGACACGGTCACAAATCTTCGACACCAGCCCATTCGCCTGGATGACACAACAACGCACCTGATCCGGTGCTGCGATGGGGAAACGGACCATGCGAATTTGATCGAGAGCATGATCGCTTACGCGACGGCCAACGGTGGCTTGGTGGACGGCGACCAAGTCGTTACCGGAGAGGAAAACCTACGTCCGTTGGTGAATGCCAAGATGGCGTCGAACTTGCAACGACTCGCGGCGATGGCTTTGTTGGTCGGATGAAACCAGCGAGTGATCTCGCCTGCCTGCGCAACGGACTCTTCGTGTTCCTGCCGACCGATTCAGTTGACGGGAGTGGTCGTTGCGGGGGCGACTGGCGAAACCGTTCGATCAAGCGAAGGGCGATAGAAGATTGCCACGGGCAAGAACAACACTGCCATCGCGCCGAACACGGTGCTTCGTGGCAGATCGGCGGAGGTCAGAATCGTGTTGAGGATTTGATACAGCACGCCTGACATTACGATCGCGAAAAAGTTGGCTTGGTTCATGACCGCAATCATGCGGCCTTTGAGTTCCTCGGGCGGACGGGCTTGCAGGAACACCTGAATCGGAATCGCGAAAAATGCGGCCGAGGCACCCAGCAGCATCAGCACGGGGATCGAACCGCCAAAGCCGAGCAAGTGTTGTCCGCCGGGCATCGAAATCGCGAGCACGGCGCAGAAGGCAACGACACCCCACATGCCAATTTGAATGACGACCCGGTCGGACAGTTTGCGGCTCAGGGCACCGGCCGCGGCGCCACCGGCGGCGATTCCGACGCTGATGAGGGACACCATCAAGCTGGTCTTTGTGTCAGAAATTTCGAGCTGGGTTTTGCCGAGCGAGTTGACGGCTTGGATGGTCAGGCCGGCGATCAACCAAAACACGCAGGACGCCAACAGGGCGATCAACAGCGGCGTGTCGGTTTTCAGCAGCGTTCGCATCGCTTTTGGGATCGCCAAATATTCCGCTTTGAGTTTCAACGTCGGATCGGCGGCGGGCAGTCGAATGATCAGGAGACTGGTGATTGTTCCCACGATGGCGATTCCGACGCACACCAGCGATCCGATCCACAAACCCGAGGCGGCTTGCATTTGTGGGACTCCCGCCGGCACGATCGAATCCTTCAGTGGACCGGCGACCGCGGTGCCGATGATGATCGCGATAAATGTGGTCATCAGAACCAAACCGTTGCCGCGGTTGAGTTGGTTGCCTGACAGCATCTCCGGCATGATGCCGTATTTGCCGGGGCCAAAGAACGTGCTTTGCAGGCCCATCAAGAACAGCACGATCCAAAGTCCCGCGAATCCGATCATGGGCGTGGCCAGGAACGCGAGCAGTCCGAGTCCCATGACCGCGATTTCGGCGACTTTGCTGGTCACGATGATCGTGCGCTTGCTGTACCGATCCGCGAGGTATCCGGCCAAACCGCCAAAGACAACGAACGGCAAGCCGAACACCACCGTGGCGATCCCTTGCAAGTCACCTCCGCCGGCGGGTTTTGCCGCCGGTCCATCCGTCAGCTCGCCGGCGACTTCGACCGCAGCGGCTCCTTCGATCACAGTCCCATCCGCGACGGTTGCCGCGACCGCGGTGGGGATGGCGAGCAACAGCAGCAACTGTTTGAACAGGTTGTCGTTGAAGGCACCGAAGAACTGGGTCGCGATGAAACCGATGAATGAAGGATGGCTGAGCGAATCGATTGGGCCGTCGTTCGTCGTTTGGACGCCGGGATCCACGTCGGTTGGCGTTGTCGCTTCACCGACGGCGTACGGGTTGTCGGTGGAGGACGATGCGGTGGGAGAATCTGACATGGAGATTCAGTTACAGTGGAAAGCGAGTTGAGCGGAGGCGATGCGTTCGAGCTTTGTCGCAGGGAAGATGGACTGCATCTACCGAGCAAGGTGCCCGTTGGGTGCCGGGCCGTTCGCTCATTCTTCGAGGTTTGTCCGTTGACTTCCAGATGAATCCGATCGGGAGCCACCGAAAGGGAGCGATGATTCGAGACGCAAGGTTACCATCATGCCGATGACACCGGGTTACCACACAGGCGGGTTGCTGCTGCACGACCCGATCTCGGCGATCGAACCTTTGGCGTCGATGGGTTATCGCTGCGTCGCGGTTCGCCCGAGGCGGGGAATCCTTTCCTGGGAACAAGGTCCAGCGGGTGATTGGCGGTTGCCGAATCCGACCAGCGGAACGGAAGCGGATTCGTGGGATCGCTTTCTCGATGAGGCCCGTTTGCATCGTTGTCAGGTCGTGATTGACACCGAATCACCGTTTGTGCTGGACCGCGAAAAAGCGGCGATGCCGTCGCTGGCGGATCCAGATGAAGATTTGGTTCAGGCCACGATCGATTGGTGCGAGCACTGGATTCGGATGGCCGAGCGGCGACCGGGAACGATGTTGACGCTGGGATCAGGAGTTTGGCCGCGAGACGAGTTTTCGCCGGGATTGAGCGAATCAGACCTGGAGCGATTGGCCGCACGGCTGGAATCGCTGGTTTCGTACGCGGAGAAACGGGGCGTTCCGATTGCACTTCGGCCAGCGACGGGCCAGGCGATCTCCAGCGTCGCTGAGTTTGAGCGGATGTGTCAGTGGTTGTCCCCCAGCGTTGATCTGGGGCTGGCGGCCGATTTGGGAGAAATGGTTTCGGCGGGCGAGATGCCGCTGGGGGCTCGTTTGCAGCGGAACGCTGAGCGACTGAAGCTGGTGTATTTGTGCGATCATCGATGGCCGGGCCAGCCACCTCGCGATTTGCCGCTGGGAACCGTCGGGCGTGATGACACACCGATCGGCACGGGCGAGCTGACGCTGCGCCGGGTCACCGAGACGCTGGGGAAGATGGGGTTCACCGGCCCCGTGATCGCTCGTGTCGAAGGGCACTGCGAACAAGGCCTGCGAATTCCGCGTCTAGGAATGCAGCACTTGCTGCATTGCCGATGGTGGCGTCAGGCGTGCGAGCGGGCGTGAAACGGTTTCGTGAAACCTGAAAGCCCCGTTTTTTGCGACAATTGCAAGTGGACCGGCCAACCGGGACACTCCTATGATCAAAGAGCACCGGCAAGGACTCTTCTCAGGGTTCACGCTGGTGTCGAACTTCCAAGTCCGCACTTATGAACGAAGTCTCGGTTGTGACAGATGTGATTGCAAAGCCGGCCGTGCAGGCTGGCATTGCTCTAGTGGTTCTAGCCATCTTGATTGCACTCGCATTTTGGGTGTTGGCAAGGTTGCGCGACTACAACACTGAAGACCAGCTAGACACCCCAGAAGGGTTCGTAAACCTGGAAGAAATGCGTCGCAAAGGTGACATAAGCGAAGAGGAATTCCGAACTATACAAGCAGCGACGCGGTCAACTTCCGCTTCGACAACTCATCCTCCGGTTCCCACAGCCTCCCAGGCCGATTCCGGTCTCGATGCTTCCCCTTCTCCTCGTCTCGACGAAGAGAGTGAGAATGAATCGCGAACCTGAACGAATAAGGTTCCGGAGAAACGGTGAGTCGCCGAAATCGACCGATCCCGTCGCTAACCAATGAACCGTCGATGGTTCGCCCTCCCAATTCTCGGGCATACCAATCATCGACAAACGATGAAACCCATTACCAAACCACGAGTGGCTCGAGCTTCGAGGACAAGGATGTTCCTTCGGCGCGGGTTGATTCGGATGCAAATCCGGGTCGCTAGGTGTTGAAAAGCATTCGAGTCGTGGCCGATCCGTTCGATGTGTCGAGTTCTTTTGCGAGAACGAGCCTTCAATGTTCGGTGGATGCGAGGAATCGCGTACAATAAAGCGTGAACGCCGAATTCGGTGTTGGCGCTCGATTGCCCGCGAAAACCTCATTGATCGTCATCCACCGACACCGAGGGACGAGCCCGCAATATTGGACTCATAAAAGTAAGGAGTCGTGTATGCCCACCAAGGAAACTTCGAACTCTCGCCGCGGCAGCGCAGCGACGAAGAAGAATGCGTTTTGCAGCTTCTGTCGTAAGAGTTATCGTGACGTCGGTCCCCTCGTCGAAGGCCCCGGAGACGTTTACATCTGTGCCGAGTGCATTGACCTGTGTCAATCCATTCTGGACCAGGAACAACGTCGTCGCGGTCCGTCCAAGTCACTGTTCAGCGATATCCCGTCGCCGCGGTCGATCGTCGAGCACCTGGACAACTATGTCATCGGTCAAGGCTCAGCCAAACGCGTTTTGGCGGTGGCGGTTCACAACCACTACAAGCGGCTCAGCAATGGTGCCGACGGCAGCAACGGCGAAGTCGAGATCGAGAAGAGCAACATCCTGTTGGCCGGGCCAACGGGTAGCGGCAAAACATTGCTGGCTCGCTCACTCGCTCGCATGCTGAATGTGCCGTTTGCAATTGGTGACGCGACCACGTTGACGGAAGCCGGTTACGTTGGCGAAGACGTCGAGAATCTGTTACTCAAATTGTTGCACGCAGCCGACTTCGATGTCGAAGCCGCTCAGCGTGGGATTTTGTACATCGACGAAGTGGACAAGATCGGCAGCACGAACGGCAATGTCTCGATCACTCGTGACGTGTCGGGCGAAGGCGTTCAGCAAAGCTTGCTGAAAATGCTGGAAGGCACCGTTGCCAATGTTCCACCGCAAGGCGGACGCAAGCATCCCGAGCAACAGTACATCCAGTTGGACACGAGCAACATTCTGTTCATCTGCGGCGGAACGTTCGTCGGAATTGAAGAGATCATTCGCCGTCGTCTCGGCCATCGCACGCTCGGATTTGGCGAAGGTGCCAACGTCCGCAACGAGCAAACTCCGGGCGAATTGGTCGCTCAAGTCCAAACCGAGGACATCCTGAAGTTCGGTTTGATTCCTGAGCTCGTTGGTCGGATGCCGGTCATCAGTTACCTGCAGCCGCTCGACTTGGAAGGTCTGGTTCAAGTTCTGACCGAACCAAAGAACTCATTGGTCAAGCAGTACCAAGCGTTGTTTGCGATGGAAAATTGCGAACTTGAGTTCACCGAAGAAGCCTTGCATGCGATCGCGAAGAAAGCGGTCGACAAGGGCGTCGGGGCTCGTGGTTTGCGAGGCATCATGGAAGACGTGATGCTGGACATCATGTACGACCTTCCGGAACAAGAAGACGGCAAGGTCTACACGATCGACGAAGCGATTGTGACCGGCAAACAAGACTTGTTCCAAATGCCAACGACCAAGAGTGCCTGAGCTCTTCGAATCCCCGATGAAACGAATCCTTTCGTTGAAATCTGACTCGCAACGCCAAACCCGCCTGTTTCAGGTTGGTTTGGCGTTTGCCGTTCGGTGTGCGTTGATCTTCGCAACCCTGGTGCTGTCATCGTCAGCGGACCCAGGTTCCGTTTTCGCGAAACAACCGCTCGCGAAACAACCGCTCGCGAAAGCCGCCTGGGGAATCGACTCGGGTGTCGTTCGCTTGCCGCCTGGTTTGGTCGCTCGGTCGATGCAACGTGATCGCTTCAACCAGCTGTTGTTTCTGGGCACGCCCAAGCTGACACATGGCGACGTGAGCGATGTGACGGAAATGGTTCGTCAGAACAGCAGTCTGTTTGGTTTGGCGATCATGGCAACCGTCGTCCAAGAAGACGGCGAGTTCCAGCTTCGCGAGGTCGGACTGGGGCATTCCTATTTGATTGGCAAACGACCGACGATCGTCAATTCAGAGAAAGCCAAATCGCTTGGGGCGGACCTGGGGATGATCGCCAGTCGCGTGTTGGCGAAGAATGAAGCGATGATGGATCCGCCAATCGTTGTGATTCAAACCACCTCGTTGATCGTCTTCGATGTCACTGCGCTGATGTCAATCAACGGTCAACATGTCGACCGTCGGATGCGGCATTTGATTTGGACCCATCCGAAGACGGGGCGAACGGCAATGGCGGTTTGGTTGCTGAACGAAGAAATCACGCCACCGGGTGCAAAACAGTGGGCGATTGAGTCCGCGATGCCGATTCATCTGATTCCGGCCGACACGGTCGAGGATCGTGCGATTCATGTTGAAGGCGATGAAATCTCCTGGACGATACCCAGTGACCGGGCGTTCGCACTGCAGCGATTGCCTGGCAAGACGCAGGTTTCCTGGACTCCCGCTTTGCGAGAGCATTTGGGAAATCGAACGTTTGACAATGCGTCGCTGGGTGGAATGCTGGAAGTGATCAACGATGCGATTGCCAAAGCGACTGGATCGGCGACGCAAAACAGGTAGTTTTGGCCTTGCAGGCAGGCCGGAAATCGGCATACTGCCGTGCTTCGAAAAATTGCTCCGCCAGGAATCCCGCGCCCCGTGTTCGGAATCGCACTTCTCAAAGTGCTGTTTTTGATTCAACGATGATGGCTGCGAACACGATTTCAAAGCGGTTTTCCCCTTCCATATCCACTTTCATTGCCCAGGTCGGTCCCCGTTATGACGGACGTCATTCAAGTCACCAAACGTGAATCCACCGGCACGGCCGCCACTCGCCGTCTGCGTCGCGACGGTCATGTCCCCGCAGTCTTGTACGGTCACGGCGAAGCCAACGAACACTTGGCGGTTCCTTCGGCACAAGTCAAAGGTCTGCTGCGTCACCACAGCAAAACCGTTCAATTGGCTGGCGATGTCGATGAGACCGCTTTGGTCAGCGACATGCAGTGGGATCCCTTGGGCATCGAAGTCCTTCACATGGACCTGATTCGGGTCAACCTGAAGGAAAAGGTCGAATTGGGCGTGCCGATCGTGCTTCACGGCGAAGCGGTTGGCGTTCGCGAAGGCGGCATGTTGCTCGAAAACGTACACGAAGTTGAGATTCGTTGTTCAGCTGGCTCGATTCCGGACCATTTGGTTCTGGAAGTCGCCGAACTCGGTGTTGGCGAGCACAAGACCGCCGGCGACCTGACGCTTCCCGAAGGCGTTGAATTGGTCACCGACGGCGACGTCGTGATCGCACACATCGAAGCTCAACGCGACGAAGAAATCGCCGAAGCTGGCGACGCCTTGGCGGAACCTGAGGTGATCAGCAAAGGCTCCGGCGAAGCAGAAGAGTGAAGTTAGTCGTCGGCTTGGGTAACCCTGGTCGCAAGTACGACCAAACCCGCCACAACATTGGATTCATGGTCGCCGACGCCCTGGTGCGTCGGTATGTCGGTTCTCCCCCGACGACCAAATTTGAGGGAGAGATCAGCGAGTGTCGCATCGAAAACGAAAAGGTTTTGGTGCTTTGCCCGCACACTTACATGAACGCCAGTGGGCAAAGTGTCCGCAAGGCAATGGATTTTTACAAACTTTCCCCGGAAGACATCCTCGTCATTTGTGATGACTTGAACCTCGAAACCGGTCGCGTTCGATTGCGACGATCTGGTTCCGCAGGTGGTCAAAAAGGCCTGGTTGACATCATTCGTCACCTCGGCAGCGAACAATGGGCGAGACTAAAGATCGGAATTGGACGTCCGCCAGCGAAATGGCAGGTGTCCGATTATGTTTTGGGCAAGTTTGACAAAACCGAATTAGAAGAAATGGAACATGCCGTCGTGCATTCCTGTGACGCCACCGCTTGCTGGGTGGCCAATGGAGTGACGGAAGCCATGAACCGTTACAATGCCGCCAGCGGCGCTTAGTCAATTTATTTCCCGTTCCCGCACCTCCCGCGATCTTTCCCGTGGCAAAAGTCAACACTTACGAAACGCTGTTCATCCTCGATAGCAACCACTACGCACGCGATCCCGGTGGCGTCGCCAAACAGCTCGAAGAGCTGATCGCCGAGAACGGTGGTGAAGTGCAAGTCAGCCGGATGTGGATGGAGCAAAAGCTCGCCTATCCAATCGAGAAGCACCAAAAGGGCACCTACTACCTGATTTACTTCAGCATGGAAGGCCCCAACTTGACCACGCTCGCTCGTGCGTTCGCATTGTCGGAGCCCGTCATTCGTGAGCTGACGATCAAGTTGGACCCACGTTTGGTCGAGCCAATTTTGGCCAACGCTCGCGGCGAACACTTCGCCGGACCAACCGGTGAAGAAGGTGCCGCTGAAGAGTCATCCGAAAACTCCGGCGAAGCGGTTGCTGAAACCGCGGATGCTTGATTTTGATTGATTCGAATTCTCGGAGGACTTAACCATGGCAAGTTTTAACCGCGTGATGTTGATGGGCAATTTGACCCGCGACATTGAACTGCGTTACTTGCCCAGTGGGATGGCCGTCGCGGAGTTTTCGATCGCAGTCAACGAAAAACGCAAAGCGTCCGATGGACAGTGGGTCGAAGATGTCTCGTTCTTCGAAATCACGCTTTTTGGACGCACCGCAGAAGTTGCCAGTGAATACCTTTCCAAAGGTTCACCGATCTTCGTCGAAGGCCGTCTGAAACAGGACACGTGGGAAAAAGACGGTCAGAAGCGTTCCAAGGTCAAAGTGATCGGCGAACGCATGCAAATGATCGGCGGCCGAGGTGAATCCGGTGGCGGTGGTGGAGGCGGAAGACCCGCTGCTTCACGACCGAATTCCGGTGGGGCTCCTGCCGAGTCGCAACGTTCCAACTACGTCAATTCCAATACTCCTTCCTCGCATGATTCACAACCGACCGGAGACGGCCCTGGTTACGACGAACCGGACATTCCGTTCTAGCATCCAGCCCGCCAAGTGACGTTTTCGATCACCTCCGATCATCCCGAATCAGAACCCTTTATCCTTCGACCCTGAACCATGTCAAAATCAGCGACTAGCCACTTCAAGCGGCTTCCAAAAGGCCAGAATGGCGGTATCGAACTGCTGTTGATCCACAACGTTGAACACCTCGGACGCCAAGGCGACTTGGTCGAAGTCAAAGCCGGTTACGCGTTGAACTACTTGTTGCCACAAGGTTTGGCAACGATCGCAACCGACCACCACAAACGGATGGTCGAGAAGCACCGTGAAAAATTGCGTGCGATCGAATTGGAAAAGCTGAAAAGCTACCGCGAGCAAGCCGACGAATTGGCCAAGCAGTCGATCACGATCGAAGCCAACGCCAACGACGAAGGTCACTTGTACGGCAGCGTTGGACCTCACGAGATCGTCGACGCTCTCAAGGCCAGTGGCATCACCTTGGCTCAAGACCAAATCCGTTTGGAAGGTCCTTTGAAAGAGTTGGGTCTGTACACGGTGAAGATTCACCTGCACAGTGAAGTCGATGCCAGCCTGAAGGTTTGGGTCGTGCCAACGGTTGCGGCAGAAGGCGGCGAACCAGGCGCCAGCTGATCTGGACTGCGATATTTTTGGCGTTGCAATCCGCGACGCAAAACGCCAGAAGAGATAGAAGCAACCGTGCACCGATGTTCGACTTTCGTGTCGAATGCTTGCACGGATTGCACTGAGACACGACCAGGCCTTGAGTCTGGTTGCCACGGGGCTGTGGCGGAACTGGCAGACGCGCTAGATTTAGGATCTAGTTCCTTCGGGAGTGCAGGTTCGATTCCTGTCAGCCCTATCGAATAAACGTCGTTTTTTGCGGCGTTTCCACAAAGGCGGGTTACCTTCGGGTTACCTGCCTTTTTGTTTTTGGCTCGCTGCATTAACTCGATTCCTTCTCGGTTAGAGCGGTCCATTGCATCCACCGGACGGACTATCTCTCGCAAGTCCGGGCCTGCGAACCGCACGGGTCAACGTTCAAAGTCCTGGGAGGACCCAAGGCGGGCCCCCAACTCCGCACGCCTCGGGTCAAACATCCTGTTCGTCCCTCCCGGTGATCAAGTACTGGACCACCGATAGCGTGCGGTAGCGACGATGCCCCGAATCCGTGCGGCGAATCTCGAGCGTCCCGTCGTCTGCCATGCGTTTGAGCGATGACTCTGAGACTCCCGAATAGCGAACCACCTCTTTGGCTCCGCGGTGTCGTTCCGAAAGGAACTCGATGTCGTCGGGTTCCAGCTTGTCCCGGTGGTCATCGATAAACTGCTCGGTGCTCGACTTGGACGGCGTATCGGATGCCTTCCCGCTCAACTCGATTTCTTTCTCGATGATCGCCAAACGAGCTCGCCAATCAATCAACGCCTTTTCGGCCTCGGCTGTTCGCTCGATGGCTTCCCGGTAGCGGTCAAGAGCTTCAAGACTCATCGGTTCCGTCCCATGCTTCAAGTGCAAGCCGAAACTCGTATCCCGAAACGAGCGACTTCGCGCCGATCCGCTTCACGGGGCAACCGATCTGCTCGCAAGCGTTTTCGCATGACCTCGCTTGCTTGTATCCGAGAATGACCGCCAACGCCTTGGTGGTATAAACCCGGTTGTCGTCGATGATGCCATCATGGTTGGTCGATGTCATTTGGTTTTGTCCTTTGTTCGATCGCATTCGGGGCACTTGCCGCGGCTCATCGCTGCGGAACACTTGGGGCACGGGGTCGCAACAAACTTTCCGCCAACGGATCGCTTCTGTTGTTTCCGCTTGATGCTTTCTCCACGGTCTTGATGGGTCGCGGACACTCGCATGACCATGTCGTTCAAAACTTGGCCGTGATAAACGAGAGTCGCCCCCATGCGAACGCCCACCACGTTGTTGGATGCCAACTCGGCTTCTGCATCAATTCGGCTTCGATACCCGCAAAGGTTTTGCACCTCCGCGATTGAGTACGTTTCGAAATTCGAAAACATCATGGTTGTGTTCCTCCGATGGCCAACGACTCGGCGAGCTCCGCTCGCTTCCGATCAAACGCTCTGGTCCCACGGTTGCTTGATGGGATCCGTTGGAACAATCCGCGATTTTGCGTGCGGGCATGGGAGTGATTTGCCGCGTCTTGTCTTTGGCGTCCCGTGTGGCTCGCTGTCGCACGCTCTCGGTTCTGTGGCTCATTAATCGCGTTCGGTGCTGAACCGCTGCGAGCGTTGACGGTGTGAGACGGTTTTTCGCTCCGCTCCCGGTCCAGTTCATCGAGACGCACGGCGGCGGCTTTTTCCGCATCGGTGGCGAAGCGATCCAGGCCAGCCGCGGCCAACTTGCGGAACGTCAGCCCCTCGATGATGAACTCGGCAACGCCACGGGACAGCCCATCACGCCGGACGGATTCGCGGAGCTCGTTGGCGTCACGCTTGGCGGGTCCATCGATTCGATCGGCGGCACGCTGGGCGGCTTCGTGCTCATCGAACGGCGGCGGGGTCTTGCCGGTTAACCAGTTGGCAAGCTGCCCTGGCTCCCATCGCTGGGCCTCACGGTTGCCTCCGGCCTCGATGAACAATTCGCGAACGTACCCGGTCGACCAACCAGACTGGCGACCGGCATCCACTGCGACCGCGGCGGATTTCAATCCCCATCGAAACATCTCGTCCACCACCTCCGCCCATTGATCGGGGCGATTGGTGGGGGCGAATGAATCTGCGATTGATGGGGCGTTTCCCATGGCTTCTGGCCAAGACGGTCTTGGCTCTGTGCCAAGTGTGGCATGGCATGGTGCCAAGTCTGACTTGGCGTCTGGCCAAGTCTGTGTTGGCATGGTGCCATCACCGTCTTGGCATCCTGCAACGCACTGAAAAACGGCCGTCCAGTTGATGCGGTGATGATTCGACGAATACGGGTTGGGCCGCTCGATGGTGATCAGGTCCATCGACGTGAGCACCGCCACCGCTCGGGATACGGTTGCGACGCTGCAACCAACTTCCTCGGCAATGGTCGCTTGGCTCGCAAAGCAACCTTCCTGCCCCGCTCGATCGTCGATGACACGCAAAACCGTTTTGCAGATCGCGCCCGATACAGTTCGGCCTCGATGCTTGGCGGATTCAATCTTGATCTTCCGCAACGCGGCAAGCTGTTCACCTCTGGTTTGCTGTTCAATCATTCTTCCACCCTCGCAATCACGGGGCGGTCGAACACGTAGTCGCGGACCAATTCGAAAGACTTCGTGCG